>NZ_JBEHFM010000013.1:0-68122 GCF_040225675.1 Corynebacterium sp. KPL2680 | reverse complement strand
ACTTCGTGCTCTCAAAGAAAACTACTCCCTACTAGTCGGTAACTGATTTCTCAGTCCAACTAATGGGGAGCAGTTCACGAGGCGGCGCGGGCTTTAGTGGTTGGTAACCAGGGGGCTGTGAGAACCCAAGGTTTTCAAAGAAGTGCGATTACTGCTTGATGGCAGAAACCTCGAGCTCGATCTTGATGTCTTCAGAAACGAGGACGCCGCCGGTCTTGAGCGGAGCGTTGAAGTCGATGCCGAAGTCCTTGCGGTTGATCTTGGTCTGTGCCTCGAAGCCCAGACGGAAGTTGCCGAATGGGTCCTCAGCGGTAGCGACCTCTTCAACCTTGAGGTCGACAGACTTGGTGGTGCCCTTGATGGTGAGGTCACCGGTGACGGTGCCGTTGCCGTCCTCATCAACGTTGACGTTGGTGGTGGTGAAGGAAAGCTCTGGGTACTCCTCCACGTTGAAGAAGTCTTCGTTCTTTACGTGGCCATCACGGTCTTCGTTGCCGGTGGAGATGGAGTCAGCCTTGATGGTGGCCTCTGCGGTGGAGTCCGCGATGTTCTCGGCGACGTTGATGGTGCCTTCGAATTCACCGAAGTTGCCGCGCACCTTGGTGACCATGGCGTGCTTGGTAACGAAGCCGATAACGGTGTGCTCTTTGTCGATGGTGTAGGTACCTGCTGCGAGGGACATGATTGATTCTCCTAACGTTGTTGTTGATGTAACATCAACTACGATACTCGACTACGCACTTTAGTCAAGACTTGAAGTAAAATTTCTTTTTCCAACCCGCTGACCTAGGTATTAAGGATGGCCCACAAGCTGGACCTCCCCCAGTGTAACCTCTTTTGACTTAGGCAGATCCGTGATGACTATGAGCGCGGCATCGAATTTCCGAGGCGTTTCCTTCAACTCTAAATCCTCGTTTGCGTGCTTGAACTTGCCCTCCGCCAATTTGGGAAGGGAACTCAGCTGCGGGTGTTCCGGATCGAAATCGTCTTTGTTGACGCCGTAGATGTCATAGTGCGCGCCATTGGACCTGGTGTGGGTCACGGTCATGACCGAAAGGTGGGCCGGGTTATCCAGCGTAAGTAACACGCCTGAACCGGTTTCCTTCGTGGACCAGGTGGTGATCGTCTTGCCATCGATAAGCTGGTCATTATCCTCGCCGTCTGGCACCGTAATAGCGGAAGATTCCTTGAGGTGCACCGGCGGGGTATTCGGGATCATCGTGGAGCCCTGCACGGTTTCGGTAACGGAACCGGTCTTTTCCACATCGCTGAGCAGGGACATCACCCACGTCGTCAGCGCTGCCATGCCCACGACGAAGATGGTGGCGAAAATGCCGATGACCACGACGCCGGAACCCGAGTAACCGCGGCCACCAAAGCCTGGTTCTTGCTTCGGATCCTCTTCCTGCGAGGGTTCATCTTCAACGACCACGGGGAGGGCCTCCGTCTTTTCTTCCTGTTCTTCTGGGGCGAATTCACGCAGGCGCTTGGCGATGCCCGCCGAGGTCAGCCCCTCCGCCTCCTGCAGCTCTTCCAACTTTTCTTCGCGGGTTTCTGCATCCGCGGCATCGAAGGCCAGCCGTGCTGCTTCGAGTCGCTCTGCGGCCTCGTCGGCGGTGAGATTGGCGTCATCGGAAATATCGCGCAGCTTCTTCGGCGATGGTTCGGTGGATTCGACCAGCATGCTTAGCGCGGAGCTGAGGGCCTCGCGGTCGCTTTCTGCAGACGTCCCATCCAGCACTGCGGGGAAGGCAACCTTGACGATGCCGAAGGTGGATACGCGGAAGCGGTCGCGGTGTTCCACGCCGAGGATGAGGCCGGCGTCGTGGGCCGTGGCGGCATCGGCAAACAGCGGCGCGGTAGCGCGGGCGACGGAATTGGGGTCGAGGTTATCTGCCTCTGCCACCTGCTTGAGGGAGGTGCCCTCAAACCAGTCCGCCACCACCAGGCAGCCGGTGCGGTAGGACAAAATCTCGATATTATCCGCCATGGTCTCCAGGTTGAGCTCGGCCAAACGCCGCGTATTGCGGGAGATTTCGGCGGAGCGGCGGGCCGAGACCGTGGGCGTCGATGGTGCGATGGGCGCCTGGGTATTGGTATCGACGAACGTCAGCGCCACGAGGCGGCCGGTGGATTGTTCGCGGGCCTGCCAGAACCGGGCGCCGGATACAGCGCCGTGATCCTGCAGGAGGCGGAAGCGGCCGTCCGAGACAGGGGCGCCGGGGACCAAGCGCGGGCCGCGGACGATACCGGCGGACATCGGTGGCGGCACCAAGGTGGCATTGAAGGAATCCTGCGTATAGACCGGCTGGATTTCCTGCAGGTCTGGTTCCTCGACCTCGATGGCCTTGGAACTGTCCACCGTGATGAACCGGGACATCCCCGGGATGCGCTGGAGGGCGCGGGCCAGGTTCTGCACCTCAGGCAGGGAGGACTTGGACAGGACGAGCCCGGTGATAATCACAAAGACGATGCCCAGCGCCACGACCTTGACCAGCGAGACGATCGAAGGCAGTTGCTCCGGCAAGACCAATTGCATGAGCCAGTACAGCGCCCACGACACAACCAGGCCGACCGCGCCGGCGCCGGCGGACCAAAGGACCGTTTGGGTTACGGCCTTGCCTCCCAGGCTGCCCAGTTTGCGCTTGAGCAGGAAGCCGCCGATGACCGCACCGGAGACAAAGCCAAAGCCGTTGGCGGTACCGAGGAGGATAACCACTCGGTCCGGGTTGCTGGTCATCAACGGCGCCAGCAAGGTCAGCACGACCTTAGTCAGGGTGATGCCGGCAATGATGAAGGTGGGCGTCCACGCCTCTTCCCTAGCGTAGAAAACGCGCAGGTGCAGCAGCACCAGCGCATAGGGTATCAAGGTAAAGGCAGAAAAACTGATGGTGAGGCCGAGCTGCTCTGCGCTATCCGCGCCGTAGGCACCGTACTGGAACAGGGCGCGAGCAATGGGCACGCCGAAGCCCGTCATGAAAATGACGATGGGGATTAGCGCGATGAAGGTCAGCTTGGTACCCAAGGTGAGGTCGCGTACCACGGCATCGACATCGCCATCGGCGGCATTGCGCGAAAGCCGCGGCATGATGGCGGTCAACAAGGTCACGCCGATAACGCCATAGGGCACCTGCAGCATCAGCCACGCGTTCTGGTACACCAGCGGCGCACCGGCATCGGCATACGCCGCCACGCGGGAGGTGACCACATAACCCAGCTGGGAGATGGCCACGTAGGTAATAATGGCCAGCGCCATGCCGCCGAATTGTTTGATGCGGGCATCGAGGCCCCACTTCGGGCGCAGGTTGATGCCGGCCTTTTTCAGGTACGGAACAAGGATCAAGCACTGCACAATCACTGCAGTGGTGGTGCCCAGACCCAGCAGCATGATGTGTGGATCCGCCACCGGCGTAGGTTCGTGCGGGTCGAGGCGGCCCGGCAAAAAGCGATAAGCCAGCAGGACGCTGATGGAGATGATGTTATTGATCACCGGCGCCCAGGCGCCAGGGCCGAAGATATTCTTGGTATTTAAGACCGCCTGGAAGAGGGCGAAAAGGCCGTAGAAAAGGATCTGCGGCAAGAGCAAGAAGGCCAATGATGTTGCCTGGACGGCATTGGCCTTGGAATCTTCAGGCAGCATCATCCTCGTTAATAATGGTGCGAAGATAACGGAGAGGATGGTAACGATGCCCAGGATGGAAAACGCCAGGGTAAAAAGTCTTCGGACGAAGGTTTCGCCGCGGTCCGAGTCTTCCTTCTCCGCGCGCACCAAGACCGGAACCACCAGTGAGGTCAGCACCGCGCCCAGCACGATTTCGGTGACCAGGTTGGGGATCTGGTTGGCGCTACTGAAGGCCGTTCCCACCGTGGCACCAAGGGTGGCGCCAATAAGCATCTGCCGCAGGAAGCCGGTGATGCGCGAGAGCAGCGTGGCAATGGCCATCGTTCCCGTCGCGCGGATCACGTCCTGATTGGAGGCCTCGATCTCCGCATTGCGGCCAGTCAGCGCGGACTTATCTTCCTCAGGGGGAACAGTCGTGTTCTGCACTGAGGGCTTGGGCCGCTTTTCTGGTACCGGTGCGGGTGGAGAGGCGCGCACGATGCGGCCGCGCGCGCCGACGGTAACCGGGACACGGTTCTCTTCCGCATTGGGGGCGGTATCCGTGGGGTCTACCGCGCCCGCAGGTGCCTTCTCCGCGTGGTGGGCCTGGCGGCCATCTTTTTCGGTCATAGAGGATACAACTTCAACTTTTACTTTTCAGCCTTGTGATTTTTGCGTCGGTGACGGCCAAGCCGAAAGAGCGTAGCCAAAACCAGCACGAGAGCGCCGGCTATGCCGGCAGCGTATAAGGTTACGATACCGGCACGTGTCTGCACGGAGATAGTGATGGGCTGCGAAATGGTCTGATCTTTAGGAGTGGCCAGCCACAGCCCAATGTCCGTGCGATCCGCGTCCTTCGGCATATCAGCGGTCATGGATACAGTAATAGAGCCCTTAGCGGGAATACGGACGCTTTTGGGCGTGTTGAGCCGCGCGCCATCGGGGGCATCGTATTGCAGCTTTGCCTCCACCGGCAACGGCAGGCCATTTTCGGCCACGATGAGCAGCGGCGATGACTCAGATACGCGGGTATAAACATTTCCCGGGGGGATGAGGGAGACAGAATCGCGCAGATCCCGCAGCGTATTGGAGTGCATCTCCATGGTGCGGGAAAAGGACTCGCGCGCCGCGGCGTGGGTGCCCAAGCTATCGCGATTATTAAGCGATAACGAGTTGAGGAGATCGCGGCGCAGCGGCAGCACGAATTCGGAGCGCGTCATGGTGATATCAGGGTCATCGACCACGATATTCATCAGCTCATCGGTATAGCGCGCCTGTTGCTCAACGCGGGCCAATTCCGGCTCCGAAAAGACCGCCGGATCGATAAAGGGACTACCGGTAGGAGCGTTGGGATCGCCTTGTTGCAATTCCACCGCGCTGATCCCGCGGGGGCGGGAGTGGCCGGACTTGAGCAGGTCTTCCGCGGCGGCGAGTGCATGCTCGGCCGCGCTTGGGTCAAGGTAGTTTGGAAGCTTGGCCACGGTATCTTCCCCGCCCGCAAGGCTGAGGGCCGCCCCGCCCGTGATGGCGCGAGACAAAGCAGAATCTTTGGAGTAGTCATAGCGCAGCTCCGGGTTGGAATAACCAACCGTCTGTGGCTTGGAGCCGGTTTGGGATAGCAGGGCGCCAAGGGAGGCATCGAAAGTCGCGGCCTCGCCGGACCAGTTCGAATTATCCGCAACCAGGGATGGCACCGGCAATTTTTGGTCAATATAACCGGAACCTACCGCCAGGATATTGCTGGCTGGCGCCTTGCCCAGGATGCGCTCGATGGTCTGGTTGCCGCGCTGTAAACCTTCAAAGAGAAGGGCAGGATTATTGGCCCTAGCCACCGCAGAGGCATTCGCATTGGCCCAGGGCATGGCGATGAAACAATCCAACTCGCGCAGGCGCTCTAGCCACCGCTCGGCGTCATTTTTTGCCTCGCCTGGCTCTCCTTTGTCATCGTCACTGCTCCGCGACCAAGAATCGCGCAGGCGCTTGGGGCGATCGCCTTGCGCGGGGCGCGTGGAATTGACCGTATAGCCTTGCGACATGCGGTTGACGGTATCGAGCAGCGCGGGGTCGATGGCCACACAGCCGGCCCCCTGCAGGTCATGATCCTCGTAGGTAGAAACCAACGTATCGAGGCGGCCGCCTTCGTGCAGTTCGTGCCCTAACTCATCGGAGGACAAGATGAGCTCTTCTCCCCCAAGCCCGCCGGGGAGGATGTCCAGGTTCGCGCTGATGGGATAGACCACCGTGAGATCGTGCGGTTGGGGCTCTTCGGCTTCGTCGTGTTCTTCTTCTGGTGCCGCTTCTTCCGGTGCCGCGGCCGCCGCGACACCAGTCGGCTCTTCTCCGGAGAATTGGGCCACAAACCGCTCTTCCGCTAGGCTCACCGCATCGCCCTCGAGAGTACCGGTCAGGGTAAATAGCAGCGGATAGGCGCCCGGTTCATTGATTGCCAAGGTGCGCTCGGCATCTAAGCCACTGGGCACGGTAAAGCTTATTTCCCGGGTTTCACCTGGCTGCAGCGGTGCGGTGGTCATGCCAGAGCCATAATAAGGAAAATCACCGGTGGCCATTTCCGTACGCGCTTCTGCTGCATCAGCAACGCTATCGCCGCGGCGGCTCGTTACCTGCAGATCTTCCAAGGGCTGATCGGTGGGGTTATGCACGCGGAAGCGCAGCCGCATGTCAGTGCCTACGGTAAAGGGCTGGGCATCGATAAGATCCAGATCGGCGCGCTCCGGCCCGCGCGCGCCCAACCAGGCTTGGATATCCATCTGCTCGTCCGGAACAGAGTCCATTTGGGCCGCCGCGCTTGGTAAGAACAATCCCCAACCGGCAAGTACCGCGCAACCGCCAGCCGCGGCAAGTGATTTGAGGCGCTTGTGCATTAGCGTGGGGTCGCTTTCCCTGCGTCGGCTTCCTTTCGTGCGAGATCTGGGAGGAGATCGTGCGCGATGCGCGCGAGCTTGCGTTCGTCCGCGTACGCCAAGTGCTCGATGAGTTCAGAAACGGGAATCCAGGACACCTCGGTGACCTCTGGATCCTCATCATTCATGATGCCGTCCACAAAGCGCAGCAGGTGGTGGTGCACCGTCTTGTGAATGCGGACGCCATCAGAGACGAACCAATAATCGATCACGCCGAGGTCAGCGAAAACCTCGCCGGAAATACCGGTTTCTTCCCATACCTCGCGCTCTGCGGTGACCTCCTTGTCCTCGTCATTTTCCACGTGTCCCTTGGGCATGGACCACAATAAACGGCCGCGGCGGTCTAAGCGCCCAATCAGCGCTACGTAGACGCGGGACAGGTCCGCTTTACCGTTGCCATCGACGCACTCGGCGAGCCCAGAGATTACGAGCCCGCCCGCAGATGTCTCATCGCGGGTCTCCATGACGGTGGAGGTGCCGTGATTATTGCCACCGCGTTGCTGCCTGCGCTGCTGGTTAGTGCGGCGCGTGCGGTTATCCGGCCGCCGCCGGCGCCGGCGCCGGTTACGGCTACGGCCGCCTCCTTTGGAGGGGCCTTGCGCGGAGCCTTGTTCTTGGTTAGTCATCCCTGCCAATCGTAGTAGACTCTCACCCGTGAATTTTCAGGACACTCAGTTAATCGGCGTTCTTGCGCGCGCGGAGTCTACCGTGAACTCGCTCAGTGGCTTATTGAGCGGGCTGGTGGAGAAGTTCAGCGCGCGTGGACATGCCCTCTACCTTGTGGGCGGCTCGGTGCGCGATGCCCTCCTCGGCCGCTTGGGCAATGATCTGGACTTCACCACCCCAGCGCGCCCAGAGGTGGTCAAGGAAATCCTGGATGAGTGGGCCGAAACGGTATGGGATACCGGCATTGCCTATGGCACCGTATCCGCCGTGTACAAGGGCCAACAGATAGAAATCACCACCTTCCGCTCTGATTCCTATGATGGGCAGTCCCGCAACCCCGAGGTCATCTACGGCGATAGCCTGGAAGGCGATTTGGTCCGGCGCGATTTCAAGGTCAATGCCATGGCTATTGAGCTGCTTGCCGATGCCACCTTTGAGTTCCACGATCCTCTCGGCGGCCTTCACGATGTGGCCAATAAGGTGCTCGACACCCCGGATAAACCGGAAATCTCCTTCCACGATGATCCACTGCGGATGCTGCGTGCCGCGCGTTTTGCGTCCCAATTAGAGTTTCACGTGGCAGACCGCGTGGTTGCTGCCATGCGCGATATGGCGGCAGAGATCCAGCGCATTACGGTAGAGCGCGTTCAAGTGGAGCTGGATAAGCTCATGTGCGGCAAAGCGCCGTGGGATGGCATCGACCTGTTGGTCAATACCGGGATTGCGGATTACATCTTCCCGGAGATCCCTGCCCTGCGCATGACCACGGACGAGCACGCACAGCACAAGGACGTATATGCGCATTCGTTGAAGGTACTGCGCCAGGCGATGGATCAAGAAGAAAACGGCCCCGACCTAGTATTGCGGTGGGCGGCATTGCTGCACGACATCGGCAAGCCCGATACCTTCGATAACACCGACGGCAAGGTTTCTTTCCACCACCACGAAGTGGTGGGCGCCAAGCTCACGCGGAAGCGGCTGCGGAAGCTGAAATACCCCAAGGCCACGACGGAAGATATTGGTCAGTTGGTCTACCTGCACATGCGCTTCCACGGCTTTGGGGAAAATCAATGGACCGATTCTGCCGTGCGGCGCTATGTTAACGACGCGGGTGATCTTCTCCCCCGCCTGCACAAGCTGGTGCGTGCCGATTGCACTACCCGCAATGCGAAAAAGGCGCGCCGCTTGCAGCGCACCTATGACCAGCTGGAGGAGCGAATTGCGGAGATCGGCCGCAAGGAAGACCTCGCACGGGTGCGCCCGGATCTAGATGGCAACGAGATCATGGAGATTTTGGGCCTCTCCCCTGGGCCCGAAGTGGGTCAGGCCTGGTCCTATTTGAAGGAAATGCGCTTGGAGTACGGCCCCCTCGAGCGGGAAGAAGCTATTGCGAAGTTGCGCCAGTGGTGGGAGTCTAAACAGTGATGTTTGCCGATAGATTATTTAACGCCCTCGAGCGCAACGAACCCGCCCCAGGGCAACTACTCGTGTCCGCACCGGGGATGCTGTCCCCGGAATTTGCCCGCTCCGTCATCCTGCTGGTTGAGCACAATGACATGATGACCTTCGGCGTGGACCTTACCAAGCGCTCAGAGGTGGCCATTTTTAACGTGCTTCCAGAATGGATGCCCGTCGTTGCTAAACCGCAGGCGCTGTATATCGGTGGCCCGCTCAACCAACAATCCGTCGTGGGCCTCGCGCAGACTAAGCAAGGCGTGGACCCAGATAAAGAAGAACAACTCAGCCGCCTTGCACCGCGCCTAGCGCACGTGGATCTGCGCTCCAACCCGGAAGATATCGAGCCGCTGGTTACCGGCATGCGCATGTTTGCCGGTTATGCCGAGTGGGGCCCCGGGCAGCTGGAGGAAGAAATCGAGGCCGGTGAATGGTTCGTGGCACCCGCCCTAGCGCAGGACGTGGTGGCCCCAGGCCCGGCCGATCTATGGGCCGATGTCATGAAACGCCAGCCCATGCCCCTGCCGCTGTATTCCACCTATCCCGTGAATGTGGATGATAATTAATTCCTAGGCGGCGGAAAGTGATCGGTTACACTAACCCGTATGCGCGAGGAAATCCACAAGGGCATTAAAGACACGTGGGCGGCGGCTCTCGGGCTAATTCCATTGGGCTTGGCGTTTGGCCTCTTGATGGTCCAATCCGGCTTTAGCTGGTGGTGGACGCCCATATTTTCCATCGTCATCTACGCCGGTTCTATGGAGTTTCTCGCCATTTCCATGGTTACCGGCGGAGTCTCCGCGCTCTCCTCGCTCCTTACCGGGTTTATGGTGAATTTCCGCCATATCTTCTATGGGCTAACGTTTCCCCGCAAGCGGATTAATTCCCCCGTGGGCAAGGCCTATTCCACCTATGCCCTCACGGATGAAACGTATGCCATCGTCTCGGCGCTGCCGCGCGAGGAGCGGCCTACCGGTATCCGCATTTTGAGTATTCAAATCTTTTGCCAAATTCTGTGGGTGGGTGGCGGACTCGTTGGTGCGCTCGCCGGCCAGGTAATCCCCTCCTCCGTCGAGGGAATGGAATTCGCCCTCGTCGCCCTATTCGTCGTTCTAGCGATGGACTCCTTCCGCAATAATCAGGATCTGTCCCTCCCGCTATCAGCCGCGGTCTTGGGCATTCTCGCAGCCTTCATTACCCCGGGGCAATTGCTGATGGTCTCCTTGAGCGCTTATTTCCTGTTGCTCATCATTCGCTATCTTTCTCCTCGCGTAGATAACGCGCTTACCTGGCGGCTGCAGCCGCTTGCCTCCACGACCGTGAAGGAGGAGAACTAAATGCCAGCTGGAGTCAGTTTAGGGGCGATTGCTGCGGTCCTTATCCCTGTAGGTATCGTGACCGTTTTATTGCGCGAGCTTTCCTTCTCCGCAAAGAAGTGGATGAAGGATAGCGAGTTCTTTTCGCTGCTGGGCATGATGATGCCCGTGGGAGTTATGACCATCTTGGTGGTCTATGCCGTTGCCGGACAGGCGGACGGCACGGGCGGTTTATGGCCAGTGTTGCTGGGTGTGTTGGTCACCGTCGGGCTGCACAGGTGGAAGCGGGATTCCGGATTGTCCATCTTCGGCGGTACTGCTTTCTACATGCTGCTGGTGAACGTGGTGCTTTAGTCCGCGCTTAGCTAAAGCCCAAACTTGGTGGTAGCTTCCGTCCACAGCGCGTCAAACTGTTCTTGGTCCATGTAGCGGGCGCTAATGTCTGGAAATTCATCGTAGGTATCGGGGTGCGGAACCATTTCTTGCGGCTTGTCCACGTTTCCCGTGGAACTATTTGGGGTCGCTACCCCGACGACGGAGTCCGCGGGGTCCAGAGCGATCATGCGGTGCATGCGGCAGCGCTGGGCATCGTGTTCTTCTAATTCTGCGAGGTGGACCGCTGAGCCCACTCCCGGGACGGAGAGTTCGGTGCGTACATAAAGGTAGTTAGCCATGGCCACCTAGTGTAGTTGTTCTTCGTCCTGCTGGGCGTACCGGGATGCCAACAAAGAACAAATCATCAGCTGCACCTGGTGGTAAATCATGAGTGGGAGAATCAAGAGCCCGAGCGATGTCGATCCGGAGGCAAAGATGACAGAGGCCATGGGAAGACCAGTGGCCAAGGACTTCTTAGAGCCACAGAATTGGATCGCAATGGTATCGGCGCGAGAAAACCCCAGTTTTCCAGAGATAAACCGCGTCAGCCACAACATGAAAATGACGAATGCCGCAGCGAATACGACGAGGAAGACAATCTCCCAAACAGAAATGGAGGACCAAATTCCATCGACCACGCCCTTGGAAAAGGCCGAATAGACCACCATGGCAATGGAGCCGCGGTCCACCACCTTTGTAGCCTTGCTTTGTGCGAGGTCCGCTATCCAACGTCGGGTTAATTGGCCCAGCACGAATGGAGCGAGGAGTAGGAGGGAGATTTCCCCAAAGACGGAGGTATCGATATGCAGCCCGGAACCGGTACCCATGAGAAGCATGACTAGGACTGGCGTGATAAAGACGCCGGCCAAGTTGGAGGTTGAGGCAGAGACAATGGCCCCAGATACGTTTCCCTTGGCAATGGAGGTAAACGCCACTGAGGACTGCACGGTGGACGGGACTAGCGTGAGGAATAGGATCCCCATGTACATATCGTCCGTAATGAACCCAGTGAGCGGCTGCAGTGCCAAGCCAATGAGGGGATAAATAACGAAGGTGAACGCGAGAATGGTGAGGTGGAGCCGCCAGTGCTTGAGCCCATTCAACGCCTCTTGGGTGGATAACCGCGCGCCATAGAGAAAAAATAACAGTGCGATCGCCACATTCGTCAGACTGCCAAAGACGTCAGCGAAGGTGCCGCGGGCCGGTGCAATGATCGCGATTGCCACGGCAATAAGAATGAGGACGATGAGCGGATCCGGCTTTTTGAGTCTGTGCAGCATGACCAAAAGTGTAAACCGTCGCGCGTGGTTCCACGAAAGGTTGTGGAGATAATTTTCTCCCGTGTACCCCTCTTAAGCCGCATAGTTTCACGTGAAACCATGCGGGTAGAAGGTGAGACATCCGCGGGTATTTACGCGGTAGTGACCTTTCCGCCCTCTTGGCTTACCTCAAACTCTTTGAGTGGGTCTCGGCCGGGCCCGTCGATCACCGAACCGTCTTGCAGGTTATAGGACGTATGATGCGCAGTGCAGGTGGCAGTCATACCATCGATTTCTGTAATGGGGTTTTGTTGGTGCGGGCAGGTTTGGGAGTAGGCTTTAAACTCTCCCTCTTGCGGCTGTGTGAAGATAACCCCATCGACGATGATCCCGGAGCCTACGGGAATGTCCGTAGCCGCGATCTCCGCGGGCGGTTCTGAGCCGCAGGCCGCGAGGTACGCACCTGCGAAAGTCGTAGCGGATCCGAGCAAAAACATGCGACGCGAACAAATAGCCATAGCCCCTACTCTATCCTGAATGGTTTAAGGTCGGAATATGATTTCGTCGGCGGGTAGTAATACTTGTGCGGAAATCATAATGTGGAAGTATCAGGTGCAGGTTTCACGTGAAACATACAATTAGGAAAAGTTACCGTTCCAGGTGGCGACGGAACCAGACTCGGTAGGTGTGAGTTCATAGGTGCCGGAATCGAGGCCTAGGTCATTAACAATGGGATGCGGGCCCTCCCTTCCTGCGGCTTGTGATTCCGGATTGACGCGTTGGGAGTCGGCGACATAAGAACCGATGCTAAAAGTGGACACGGCGATTGCGGCGAGAGCTGTTGTTTTCTTCATGCCACCCATTGTCTACCCTTGCCTGTGTTAGGTGTAGCGGCTGAGTGGCACTGTGCGGAACCTTTATGTGAGTTCTATGAGTTTCCACAGGAATTGCATTTAGTGGAGTGGAACCACTATAGCTAAAAACCAATATGGATGTTATAACCGAATTGGGTTTTTATTTTAGTTGTGACGAAACGAGCATGATTGCTCGTTTAGAACAATAACGTCACTGTGTCATAAAAAATCTCCCTCCCCTGTCCCTGTGTGTGGCGATTGCCGGACAGGAAAGGGAGGGAGAAAAGGAACGCGAAAGCTTATTATTTAATTATCAGAGTGTCGGGCGGCCTGGCGGAGTGCGCCCAGATCAACCTCGGGTTGGGTGGCGGAGTCAGTGGCGGCCTCTTCCCCACCGCAGCCGCCGGAGCCACAGTTGCAGCTATCGCCACAACCATCTTCGCCGGCATGTGCTTGCTCGTAAAGAAATGCTGCGCGCGATCCAAGGTTCGAACCGACGGAAAGCGCGAGGATCGCGATGACGAAAGTGGTGACCGGAATGAGCCACATCCAACCCTCCGCGCGGAAAGCTACGACGCCACCGAAAAGCAGCGATACTCCGCCTAGGGCCCAGAAGGGACCGGCGACCGCGTGGGCATTATCCCACGCTTCTCGCGACTTTCGGATTTCTTGTAAACGCAAGCCGATGTATTTATTGCCTGGCAACCGCTTGGTGGCGGCGAGTGCGCCCACCGCGATAAGGAAAACGGCAAGGACTAAAAATATGATTCCCACTGCGACCATATCCTTAGTTTAATCCTGCAACACCATATTGGAAATTAAGCTACGGGGCTTGTGTCTTAAATATAAGGCGGCTCGGGTAATATTCAATTTGGATCGATCGATAGATATTCGCTCGGTTTTGCACCTGCACCACGTTGTTTCTCCTTCCGCTGGACCGCACCCACGTGCGTTCTCGGACTGGGAACACCTAACCTGATTGTGATTGCATGAATCTCAAGAAAATAGCGGACTCTCTCCTTTTCCGCATCGTTCTCGCCATCGTGCTTGGCATCGTCGTTAGCCTTTTTGCGCCCGAATGGTTCGGTCGAGCCTTTGCCACGTTTAACGGGCTATTTGGTAACTTCCTCAATTTCTTCATTCCTGTCTTGATTTTTGCCCTTGTCGCCCCGGCGATCGCCGGTCTAGGCAAGGGCGCTGGAAAATGGTTGGGGGCTACGGCGGGCATCGCCTATGGCTCCACCATTCTTGCGGGGTTGATTGCCTATGGCTTGGCACAGTGGCTCTATCCCTCGATGTTGGCGGGCCAAACCCTAGTAACCAACGTGTCGGACGTGGACGAAGGCTCCCTCTCCCCTTATTTCGAGGTGGAGATGGCACCACCGTTTGAGGTGATGACGGCGCTATTGCTCTCCTTCTGCATTGGTGTCGCTATGACGACGGTGAAGTCCGATACGCTCTACACCGTCACTAAGGAACTGGAAAATGTGGTGGTTAAGGTCATTTGGGGATTCGTCATTCCCATTTTGCCGTTCTACATTTTCGGCATGTTCCTTGGCCTGGGTATGAATGGCAATATTGGAGATGTCCTCTCTGCCTTCGCGAAGGTACTGATCCTGGCAGTGGTTATGACGCTGGTGTACCTCGTGCTCCAGTACGTGGTTGCCGGTGCAATCGCAGGGAAGAACCCTTTTAAGGCGCTGCGGAATATGCTTCCGGCTTACTTCACGGCATTGGGCACGTCTTCTTCTGCGGCAACCATTCCGGTCTCCCTGGAGTCCAGCTTGCGCAACGGCATTTCGAAGCCGGTCGCGAGCTTCGTGATCCCGCTGTGCGCGACGATCCACCTGTCCGGCTCTATGATGAAGCTGACGCTTTACGCATTCGCCATTGTCTTTATGGCCAATATGGATATCAGCACTGGTACCGGCCTAGGCTTTATCTTCCTGTTGGGAATCATGATGATCGCCGCACCAGGTGTGCCGGGTGGTGCCGTTATGGTGGCCGTTGGTCTATTGGCGGACATGATGGGCTTTGATGACGGAATGGTGGCGTTGATGATCGCCGCTTATATCGCGATCGATTCCGTTGGTACCGCGGCAAACGTTACTGGCGATGGTGCCATCGCGATGGTCGTTGATAAGTTTGCCCGCGATAAGGTCGATACTCTCAATGAAGAAGAGGCAGAGACTGCGGCCTAGTTTCACGTGAAACAATTGAGCCCCCTGGCTTCCCCACCCAACAAATTTGGGAGGAAGCCAGGGGGCTTTTTGTGGCGCCACCGTTCGGACGCGCCCTATTTCTTGGTCGCTTCCTTCATCCCGGCGATGAATTCGGTCAGCTCCGCATGCAAGGCATTCGCATCATTGATCGTCCCGGCGGCACCGGTTTCACGTGAAACATGGCGGTCGATAATCTTGGTAATGGCGGAGCCGGTAATGGCGCCCGCAGCGTTTGCAGCGATGGCTTCGGCGACGTGCTGTGGCGAAGAAATACCGAAACCGAGCAGCACCGGTGGACCATCGAAGCGCTGAATGCTGGCAACCACCTCATCGAGGCCAGTGGTCTCAGATTCTTTCTCGGTTCCCGTCACGCCATCGCGGGAGATCGCGTAAATATATCCCTGTGAATGCTTGGCGACGCCGGCAAGCGTGCGTTCAGCGGCCCGCGCGGGTGCGATGAAGATGGGGTCGATTTCAGCTTCCTTTGCCGCGGCAATGAAAGGGGCGCCTTCGCGCACGGGGACATCGGGAAGCAAAATGCTATCGGCACCAGCTTCCGCGAACTCCGCATAGAATTGCTCCACCCCGCGGGCGAAGGCAACGTTGCCATAGATCAACATGCCGATGGGCAGATCAGGGAACTCCGTGCGAATCGTCCGCACCTGCTCCAAAGCACTATCAAGGGTTGCTCCCCCATCGAGGGCGCGGATATGGGAGGCCTGGATGGTTGGGCCATCCGCCACTGGATCGGAGAAGGGGACGCCGAGCTCCAGGGCGTCCGCCCCGGCGACGACTGCGGTGCGGATGATATCCAGGCTAGCCTCAGGAGTTGGATCGTCCAGCATGATGAAAGGTACAAACGCGCCTTCCTTCTTCTCACTCAACGCGGCAAAAAGTTTATCGTAACGGCTGCCCATGATTAGTTCTCCTTGAGTTGCAGTTCGGGCTGGGAATCCAGGGTGTGGCGGACATGGTCGATGTCCTTATCGCCCCGGCCGGAAAGTGATACGAGGATGGTGATGTCCTCGTCCTTGCGCTTCAGTGCATAGGCCAGGGCGTGGGAGGATTCGAGGGCGGGAATGATGCCCTCCTTTTTGGACAACAGTTGGAAGGCCTGTAGAGCCTCTGCATCTGTGATCCCCACATATTTAGCGCGACCGGTGGCGTGCAGGTGCGCGTGCTGTGGGCCCACGCCGGGGTAATCCAAGCCGGCGGAAATGGAATAGGATTCTTCCACCTGGCCGTCAGAATTGCGCATGAGGTAACTGCGCGCGCCGTGGAGGATGCCCACGGTGCCGTTGTTAATGGTGGCACCGTGTTCCCCGGAATCGAGGCCCGCGCCGCCTGGCTCAGCACCTACCAATTCCACTTCTTCTTCGTCGATGAAATCTGCGAACATGCCGATTGCGTTGGAACCGCCGCCCACACAGGCGACGACGAGATCGGGCAGGCTGCCCGTCTTCTCGAGGAGCTGCGCCTTGGCCTCGGTGGAGATGACGCGGTGGAATTCACGCACAATCGTGGGAAATGGGTGTGGGCCGGCGGCGGTGCCGAGTAGGTAGTGCGATTCATGGAAAGTAGCGGTCCAATCGCGCAGCGCCTCGTTGACGGCATCCTTCAACGTCCCGGAGCCGGTATCGACGGGGATGACCTTTGCGCCCATGAGTTCCATGCGGAAGACGTTGGGTTGCTGGCGCTGGACATCCTTGGCGCCCATGTAGACCACACACTCGAGATCGAGCAGCGCACAGGCCAAAGCGGTCGCCGTGCCGTGCTGGCCCGCGCCGGTCTCGGCGATGATTCGCTTCTTGCCCATGCGCTTAGCCAAAAGGGCTTGGCCAAGCACCTGGTTCGTCTTATGGGCCCCGCCGTGGACGAGGTCCTCGCGCTTCAAGAAAATCCGCGCATTGCCGCCGAGCTTCTTAACCTCGGTGACGGGGGTCGGACGGCCTAGGTAATCGCGCAGCAATCCGGCGAGTTCTTCGCGGAAGCTGGGATCATTCTGGGCATCGACAAAAGCCTGCTCCAATTGATCCAATGCGGGGATGAGGGATTCCGGAACGTATTGTCCGCCGAATTCCCCGAAGTATGCGGGAAGGAGTGTTTCACGTGAATCGGGCATGGTTAATCTTTCTTGTCAGGTTCATTGAATAATCGGATGGTGCGGAAGGCTTGAGAAATCAGGGCGGCGTCTTTGTCCCCGGGGTGTGTTTCTAATCCCGAGTTCAGGTCGAGCCCCGCTGTTCCCACTTGGAGCGCGCCATCCAGGTTGTCGAGGTTGAGGCCACCGGCCAACAAGCTGTGGGCTTTGATGTCGTCCGGGATTTCTGACCAATCAAAGCTGCGTCCGGTCCCTCCCCTACCCGAGTCGAGCACGAGGCGGTCAACCCGTCCGGCAAGCTGCGGCGCCATTTCTACCCACTGGGGGTTGGTCATATCGATGGCCCGCCAGACTAATTCTGCGTCGGTGTCCGCGAGGGCCGCGCGGGTACGGTCGATGAAAGCTAGCTCTCCATCCACGCTGCCTTGGAATGGGGCGTGCAACTGAATTCCGGACAGCCCACGGGTTGCCGCTATCTCTCGCAATTCGGCGGGGTCGTCGCTGCGGCTCACTGCTACGAAATCCAAGTCGGGTTCGGCGGCGATGATTTCCTCGGCGGTTTCACGTGAAACATTTCGCGGGGAATCTGGGGCGAAGATGAGCCCTCCGTAGCGGGCACCGGAGGCGCGGGCGGCTTGGGCGGTGGAGGCGGCGGTGAGTCCGCAGACCTTATTCGCACCGAAGAGCAGATCCCGGGCGGCGCGGTCGATGTCCTTGTGGGAGGTCAGTTGGGAGCCGACGAGGAAGGCGTTGGCGTGGGCGCCTAAACGTCGGACGGTGTGGTTATCGCGAATGCCGGATTCGGAAACGACCACTTTATTGTCAGGCACGTACCCGGCGAGTTGCTCGGTGCGGGAGAGATCGATGCTCAAGTCATGGAGGTTGCGGTTATTAATACCGATGATCTCCACCCCGAAGGACAGGGCGCGGTCCACCTCTTCCTTGGTGATGGCTTCAGTGAGAACGTCGAGCCCTAACTTATCTGCCAAAGCCTTCAGCTGCGCAAAGGTCTCATCATCCACGATGGACATCATGAGCAAAATTGCATCCGCGCCGTAGTAGCGCGCGGCATAAACCTGAATCGGATCGACGATGAAATCCTTGCACAATACCGGCAGGTGTGTGGACTGGGCCACGGTCTGGAGGTGATCGTAATCCCCGCCGAACCGCTCGGGCTCGCACAGTACGGAAATTGCATCCGCATAGCGGGAATAGATGCGCGCGATATCGCCGGGGCGGTAATCCTCGCGAATCATTCCGAGGGATGGCGACGCAGATTTGCACTCCATGATGAAGCGGTTAGTGCCATTGAGCGCGGCAAAAAGCGAACAACGGGACGGCTCAAGCCTGTCTACGTCTACGTGCGCGATGCGTTCGCGAATGCCGGCAAGGTTTGTGCGGCGCTGAGCCACAATCCCCTCGAGCACCGTCGGCAGTTTCTCTTCTGTCATTTCTTATCCCTAGTGTGGTTTCTTTAGTATTCGGCTTCCTCGTGGGTGCGCAGCCAGCGGTCCACGTCCCCGCTATCGATGAGCCCCTTGGCGTGCGCGACGCCCTCCGCAATCGTTGCCGCGGTGCCACCCAGATAAAACATCGCTCCAGCCGATGCCGCGACCGCATCATAGTGCGCCGGCTTACCCGAGCCATTAAAGATGGCGCGCACGTGCTCGGCATTATCTTGTCCGTCGCCGCCGGCGAGCTCACTGAGCTCATGCTTGGCGATGCCCAGCGCCTCCGGCGTTAGCTCATAGTGCGAAATTTCGCCGTCCTTTAGTTCCCAGACCTGTGTGGTGCCGTGGGTAGCGATTTCATCGGTACCCGCACCGTGGACGACGAGCGCCCGTGTGCGCCCCAGCTCCCGGAAAACTTCCGCGATCATGGGGCCTTGTGCTGGGTTGGCGATGCCCATGATCTGAAGCTCGGGGCGGCCCGGGGAGAGCAAGGGCCCCAAGGTATTGAAAATGGTGGAGACCCCGAGCGCCTTGCGCACCGGTTGCACGTGGGCCACGGCCGGGTTGTAGGCCGGAGCAAAGAGGAAGGTGAAGTTGGAGGCTTCGAACTGCCGGACGGCGCGATCCACGTCGAGGTCCAGCGGAATATTCAGTGCCTCAAGCACGTCGGCAGAACCGGACTTGGAGGAGACGGATCGATTGCCGTGCTTGACCATCCTCACTCCCCCAGCGGCGGCGACTAAGGAGGCGGCTGTCGTGATATTGATGGTATTCGCGCCATCGCCGCCCGTCCCCGCGGAGTCCATGAGTCCCTTTCCGGTAATGGGAAATGGGTGGCCAACTTTCAGGAACGCCTTGGCGGCGCCCGTAATATCCGCGAGGGTCTCGCCGCGGGTGCGGATATGTGTAAGCAGCGCGGAGATTTGAATATCGTCGTAATCGCCCACGGCAACTGGGGTGAAGACCTCGGTGGCCTCCTCCACGGTGGGCGCGGGATTATCCAGGAAGGCTTGCAGTGTTTTCAGCGGGCTCTGGTTCGTCATTAGTCTTTTAGCTCCATAGTGGGGTGAGTGGATAGTCGGTGAATGCAACGGTTCAGCATGTCTGGGCCACGAGGAGAAAGAATCGACTCTGGGTGGAATTGCATCCCCAGCGCCATGCCATCGTCCGTTTCGGCCGCCATCGCGATGGTGCCGATACCCGCCTTCGTCTCCGCGAGCACCCGCATGCCGGCCGGCACCTGCGTGCACCCCAAGGAGTGATACCGCGCCACCGGGACCTGGGTACCGGGGACGCCGGGCTGGGCGGGGTCGGCATCGGTGGCTAGGCCGGCGAAGACTGGGTGGGCGGTGCCGGCATCGGTAAGCGTCATGGGCATGGACTTACCGTGCACCGGCCCGCAGGGCCCTACCCCGCCCCCGTGGTATTCCAGTAGCGCCTGGAAACCTAGGCAGACGCCGAGGATGGGGATGGTGCCCAAGGTGGCATCGATAAGCTCCATCATGCAGCCAGCATCGCGCGGATGCCCAGGGCCCGGGGAAAGCACAATAATATCGGGCTCGGCTGCGAGCACCTCCGCGACGGAGACGCTGTTGCGGTAGACGGTGGTGCGGTAGCCGGCGAGGGTGTCGACGAGGTTATAGACAAAGGAATCGTGGTTATCGAGCAGAACCACATGCGGCGAATTCATCGCTGTACCTCCAGGGTGGCGTTGTGCGCGAGGGCAATGGCGTGGAGAACGGCATAGGCCTTGTGCAGGGTTTCATCGGCTTCGGATTGCGGGACGGAATCGTGCACCACCCCGGCACCGGCTTGAACAGCAGCCGTACTGCGGTGCACGAAGGCGGAGCGAATGACAATGCAGGTATCCATGGCGCCATCGCCGCGCAGGTACCCCACTGCGCCGCCGTAGGAGCCACGGCGTTTGTGTTCGGCTTGGCGGATGAGCTCGCTGGCGCGTAGCTTGGGCGCGCCGGTCAACGTTCCCATGTTCATGCAGGCGCGGTAGGCATCGAGGGCATCGAAGTCTTTGTGCAAGGTGGCGGTCACGCGGGAGACCAAGTGCATGACCCGCGAGTAGCGGTCTACTTGGAGCAAGTCTGCTACCCGCCGCGTGCCGGGTTCTGCTACGCGGGCGAGATCATTGCGGGCGAGATCTACCAGCATGGTGTGCTCGGCTAGCTCCTTGGTGTCCGTGCGCATTTCGAGTTCGTTGCGAATATCTAATTCATCATTGATGGTGCCGTCCGGGTTGAGCCCGCGGGGTCTGGTTCCGGCAATGGGATAGAGCTCAACCTGCCGCGTCTCTGGGTCAAACTTCAAATTGGACTCCGGTGATGCGCCGAAAAGCTCGTAATCTTCTCCCCGGAGATAGAACATATACGGCGAAGGATTGGTCTCACGGAGCTGGCGGTAGGCCGCGAAGGCATCGGGGCAGTCCACGGTGAATGCGCGGGCGGGGACAACTTGGTAAATATCGCCGGAATCAATATTGCCCTTGAGCCGCGTTACCTGTTCGCAAAACGCGGCATCGTCAATATCCGCGGTTGCAGTCAAGGTTCCCGCGGGCTGGTTGGGCGCTGGATTCTTTACCTCGGCCACGGGTGTCCCGGCGAGCGCATCGAGCGTGTCTTCCAAGCGGGCTCGGTCGATATCCCAGCCCTCTACGTGCGCCGTCTGCGTTAGGTGGTCCACCGCGAGGACGGTTTGGGCGACGAGGAATTCATAATCGGGAAACTTATTGGGCCCCTCGCCTACCTCAGGTAAGTTTTCAAAAGTGGCCAAATAGTCATAGGCAAACCCGCCGGCGACGAAGGGCAATAGGGGCGAGGAATAGGAATCATCGCGCTGCAGCGCGCGGAGGATATCCGCCGTCGATTCATCTAGGAGCCGTTGCCGTTCATCGGACTCGTTGGAGGGCGAGAACTCAAAAACAATTTCCGTGGTTTCACGTGAAACAATCCGGTCTGTAAAGCGCGATTGCAGCATGGTGATGAGCTGCTCCCCCGCTGGGCTGAGCGCCAGGACGCGAACCCGCTGGCCGGTGCAGGTGACTTTTGCCGCGGCATCAAGCACGGCCAAGCACGTGAGGCTCTTCTTGGTTTCAATATCAGCGCTTTCCAATAATAAGGAATCGCTCGATCGCGCCAAGCTATGAAATAGCGCTGAGGCATCCCGGCAATAGGCAATATCGCGGGTGGCGGTGTATGTCATTGCAGTGCCCTTTCAGGAGTAACTGAGGAACGGAGTGCGAGGGACCCGAGGTATCCGCGAGCAAAGGCACTGAAAACGCCGAAAGGCCCGCAGAATGCGAGCCTAAAAATGGGTTGCGAAGAAAGGCCCGCGAGTTACGCGCGCCACCACCAACGAGTAGTCATTTTCTTCATGGGCACTAGCCTAGCCTAAATTTCTATAGCGCGGAAGAAACAAGTGAAAAATATTCAATCGGTATCTAATAAGTGGTCTTCGCGTCCGTTAAGGGTAATGTGGTGCAGGTCTATATCTTCAAGAAAGGTGACGATAAGTGAGTATTAATATCGAAGAGGTAATTGCAAAGGTTCCCACCCAATTGCTTATCGGTGGTGAGTGGCGCGATTCCACCTCCGGTGAGACTTTTGACGTAGAAAACCCAGCGACGGGCGAGACGCTGGCGACGCTGTCTTCCGCAAACTCGGATGATGCGATTGCTGCCCTCGACGCTGCCTGTGCCGTGCAGGATGAATGGGCACGCACCACACCGCGCGAGCGCGCGGAGATTCTGCGCCGAGCATTCGATCTAGTACAGGAGCGGGCGGATGAATTCGCAGCACTGATGACACTAGAGATGGGTAAGCCCTTCGCGGAAGCTAAGGGTGAGGTCACTTATGGCGGCGAGTTCCTGCGTTGGTTCAGTGAGGAAACGGTGCGCGATTACGGTCGCGCCGCGACCGTTCCAGAAGGCACGCTGCGGATGATCACTCGCCGCAAGCCGGTGGGTCCCTGCCTCTTGATCACCCCGTGGAACTTCCCGTTGGCCATGGCTACCCGCAAGGTCGCTCCCGCGGTGGCAGCAGGCTGCACGATGGTGCTCAAGCCGGCCAAGCTGACTCCCCTGACTGCGCAGTACTTTGCGCAGACCATGATCGATGCTGGGCTTCCAAAGGGCGTGCTTAACGTCGTTGCCGGTAAGTCTGCATCTGCAATTTCGGAGCCATTGCTTGCCGATGACCGCTTGCGCAAGCTTTCCTTCACTGGTTCTACCCCAGTGGGTCGGACCCTTTTGAAGGGCGCGGCCGATAATGTGCTGCGTACCTCCATGGAACTGGGCGGCAATGCCCCATTCATTGTCTTTGAGGACGCAGATATTGACCAAGCAGTCCAGGGTGCGATGGGCGCCAAGATGCGCAATATTGGCGAGGCCTGCACCGCGGCTAACCGCTTCTTGGTCCACGAGTCTGTTGCCGAGGAGTTCTCCGAGAAGCTCGTTGCGGAATTCGAGAAGCTCAATTTGGGCAATGGCATGGACGAAGGTGTTACCTGCGGTCCGCTCGTCGAGTCCAAGGCTTTGGAGAGCATTGCGGCACTGGTGGACGATGCTGCAGAAAAGGGCGCTACCATCGCCACCGGCGGTAAGCGCGGGGATGGCGCCGGCTACTTCTACGAGCCAACAGTGATTACCAATGTTTCACGTGAAACACGCGTCGCCCAGGAAGAGATCTTCGGCCCAGTCGCCCCGATTATCGCCTTCAGCACCGAGGAAGAAGCGCTCGAGATCGCCAACGATACCGAGTACGGTTTGGCGTCTTACGTCTTTACCGAGAATTCCGACCGCCTGTGGCGCATCGCCGATGGCCTAGAGTTCGGCCTGATGGGCTTCAACGCCGGCGTTATCTCTAACGCCGCTGCCCCCTTCGGTGGCGTCAAGCAATCCGGAATGGGCCGCGAGGGTGGCGCGGAAGGTATCGAGGAATACACCTCCGTGCAGTACCTGGGCATCCGCGACCCTTATGCCAACGCTTAGGCCTTCAATCGGCAACGCAATCACTGTTTAGAGCGCGCTTATAACCGTGTTTGATTAAACATTTAAGTGCCAGCGGCGTATACTCACTCCCCGCATAATTGTGATTGCTTTCCTTCTCCCCGCACGCGGCCCTTTTGGGGCCGTGCGCGGTTGGGAGGATTTTTTATTTTTAATTGGAGTGAGTCTTGTCAACAACGAATTCAGCGGCTCAGCCGCCATTGGTTACACCCACGTTCCTGTTGGCGTGGGTGGCTAATTTTGGCCAGTTTCTTGTCTTCTACTTAACGGTAACGACCATGGCCCTGTATGCCGTCGAAAGCTTCGGGGCCTCCGATACCGTCAGCGGCTTTGCCTCTAGCGCCTTTGTTTTGGGTGCGACGTTCATGCGCATCTTCTCTGGCTGGTTGGTGGACCGCGTGGGGCAAAAGCGCGCCGCCCTGACCTCGCTGGCTTTTGTCAGTATCGTGACGGTGGGCTATTTCGTGGTCCATAACGTGGCCGTCCTCATCCTCGTGCGGCTGCTTCACGGCGCAGGCTATGCGTTGACCTCTACGGCGCTCATGGCCGTTGCGCAGTCCGTCATCCCCCAACAGCGCCGCGCGGAGGGCACCGGCTACTTCGCCCTCGGCACTACACTTGCCACCGCCTTTGGCCCGGCAGTGGGCTTGTTCTTGGCCAATAATATTGGCTACAACACCCTCTTTGGGGTCGCCCTGGGATCCAATATCGTCTCCCTCGTGCTGGCGCTCGTATTGCGCTACCCGGCGGAGCTCGATGAAGAAAAGCCCGCTTTCAAGCTGCGCAATGCCGTGCACCCCAACGTGGTGCCCATTGGTATTTTCATGCTCCTGGTGGGCATCGCCTACTCCGGCGTGGTCACCTATCTCAACGCCTATGCGCGCGAAGAGGACCTGGCCACCGGCGCCGGCCTCTTTTTCATCGGCTACGCCGTAGTCATGCTCATCATGCGCTTCTTCTTGGGCCGCATCCAGGACCACAAAGGCGATAATTCGGTCATGTACCTGGGCCTGGTGTCCTTCGCCATCGCCCTTATCATCATGGGCTTTCCCAGCAATGACGTCATGCTCGTGGTCGCGGGTGCATTTACGGGCATGGGATACGGCACGCTAAGCCCCGCCTGCCAGGCCATCTCGGTGCGCTCTGTATCGGCCGCACAGATAGGCGCGGGCATCTCCACGATGTTCCTCTTGATGGACTTCGGCATCGGCCTCGCCCCCTTCGGGCTTGGCCCCATCGTGAGTGCCACTGGCTTCGATACGATGTACCTCATCCTCGCCGGCCTCATCGTCGTCGCGGCGGTGTACTACTACATGGTGCACGGCCGCTACCCCAAGGCGAAGGCGCCCGTTATCAGCGCCGCAGAGGGCGCGCAGGCGGCCTAAAGCGGCACAGGTATTTGGCTCCGGGTTTATACCCGGAGCTTTTTTGCGTGCTGGGGCGGCAAGCACTTGGCATCGACCACGCGCCGAGCCAGTGCCCGGTCCCCCATCTTGGCCGCAAAAGCCATGCGCATGGTGATATCGTGCGCGGGAGCGGGGCCGCAGGTGATGGCATCTCCAGCAGAAATGCGCCCGGGCGAAATGACGCGGAAGTACACGCCGCAATCGCCGCGCGCGGTCCACCGCTTGAGCCAGCCCTTTTCCTGGACCCAGCCGGAAAAGGTTGCGCATGGCTGGCGGGGTACGGAGACCTCGAGCGTGGTCGTGCCGATGTGGAGGCGTTGGTTGATAAGCAGCGCAGAGAGATCAATGCCGCGCGTAGTGAGGTTTTCCCCAAAGGCCCCTGAATCCAGCGTGCGGCCCAGCGAATCCTCCCAATAATCCAGTTCCTCGCGGGCATAGGCATAGACCGCTTTGTCACTTCCACCGTGGTGCTCGCTATCGCCGATAGAATCGCCGCGCACGCCAGAGCCATCGCCGTAATTGGGGCCAGGTGCGGAAATATCGATGAAGTCTTGCGGGCGCTTGTCGATGCCCGAAAACTCATGCCTCCCGCTCGGATCCGGCCTGCGTACGGCGACGTTGGTGGAAATAACCTGCATATCAGTCACTGTAGTCGCGGGTAAGGGCCTCCGCAGTGAGAATATCCCGGTAAAACAGCTCAGGAGCCAGCGAGACCGCCTCCGCGAGCTGCGGGAGGGCATTATCTAGCGCGGAGGCCACGGCCGCATCCGTCAGCTTCCCATTGGCCACCCCACGTGCGGCGATGGCAAAGACATAAGAAATAAACGGCATCCAGGCAGAGCCGCCAAGATCAGTGTTTCCATCCCCAAAGGCGTCCAGGGCGAGCAGCGTGTGCAATACCGACTTATCTACGCCCAATTGCTGCAGCGTCACCCGCAATTGCAGCGCGGTAGTGCGCAGGTTGGACATGGTCCCCAGGCGGGTCAGCGCCAAGTCGTTATCGAAGCATTCGCGCAGCGCGGCGATGCGGTGGGCGTCATCGCACAGCTGCGCGCTGTCAGTAGCGGGCGTTGGGGCCTCGCCGGTGGCGCTCATGAGCAGCATAGGGCGGGTGACATCGTCTACTCCCGTGGTGGCCGTCCGCCACAGCGAGGGGGAACCGGAGTGTTCCACGTGGGCCTGGTTGGCATCGGCAAGCGCGGTGAGCACGGAAGAAGGTTCCGCGGCCTCTTTCCCATCGCTACTAAAGGAACGGGTAATCAGGCCCGTGCGCACCAACGCGCGCATGCGCTGGCCGCGCTCGAAGTCCACCTGCATGAGCGCATCAAGGCTGGCGCGCGGATCGGCCTCGATGTTCTTGATAACGCCCTCGAAGGTCTCCTTGGCCTTGGGAGCGAGGCGGCGCAGGGCGGCATAGTTCTCCCACGTGCCGGCGGTATTCTCGCTCTCGCCGTCGTGGAAGATGATAAGCGAGCTTGCCGGTGGGTACTGCGGGGCGGCGAGATCGCTGGCCGGTTCATCCTCGCGGAAGTCCACGATGAGATCGCCAGCCTCGTGCAATTCCTCCGGTAGCTCGAAGCCCTCCTCCACCGGCTCCAAGGGCAGCGGCTCGCTGGCGGGGTTGCCAAGCGGCCACGCCCAGGCCAAAAGCTCCACTTCTTCTTCGTGGGTTTGCTCGGGTATCAAGATGCCATCTTCGATGGTGGCGCGGGCGACCAGCGGCGCCTTGCGCACCGTGGCGATGGCGGCATAGATCAGATCGTTTGCCGCGGTTGCCTCGTATTCCATCACGCGGCGGTCCATGCTGCGCTTGAGGTGCGCCGCGCGCTCCTTATCCGGCAGGCCCTCCAAATACTCCTCATAGGACAGTGTGGACCACAGGAGGTAGAGCTCCAGCGAGGACTTCTTGGTCAGCGCGGCCTTGAGGGCGCGATTCGGCACGGAGAGCGTGGTCGTCGCCTCCGTCGAACCATTGGCGGTCACAAGATCCCGGATCTTCTGGTTCTTATCAATGACCACGAATTTCGACAGGGGTAGCGGCTCCGGCGAGTGCACCGTAAACAGCGCATCCGCATCCAGCTGATCCGCCAGGATGACCTGCTTATCCATATAATCCACGGGCTCGGCCGCGGTGCGCTTCACGCGCGTGCGGATGGTCGCCGGAATGACCTCAAAGGTCAGCTCGTAGCCGGCCTCGCTGCTGATGGTTTCCTCGCGCACCGATTCGTCTTCGCCAAATACGCGTTGGCCCTTCTCCATGTGAATGGGCTTATCGGGGGACGAGGCCAAGGCATAGCTAAACGGCGAGAGGTTACCCAGGGCGTCGATGAAGCGGAAGTTGGTGCCGCGGGGCCCCTCGTTCTTGGAGCGCATGTGGAGGGTTTCGGCAAAGTTGAGATAGTGGACATCGACAAGCTCCTCGCCCTTGTACAGGCTAAAGCGATACCGGCCCACCCAAGGGTCTTCGAAGACGTCACCGGGTAGGACTTCATGGATTCCCTCCGGCAGCTCATCTTCTAAGATTTCTTCTTCTTCCCCACCGATGGGGACATAGGTCAGCTGCAGGTGAAGTGGGGTATTGACCAAGAGGCGCGGGGATTTCGTGTACACCAGCTCGCCGTCCAGCCCGCGCGCGTTGGGCAGGGACTTGACCGCCATATCCCAGGAAAAATCCGCGCTCTCCGCAACGGTGATGGTGGCCTTGTCTTGGCGCGGCACAGCGATGGAGAAGGAATCTTCTGCCGCTACCTCAAGGATGGACCAGCCTTCCCACGCGCCATGCGGGCGCGGCTGGTTCTCCGGGGCAGGTGTTAGCTGCGTGCCGTTCGGCGCGATGAAGGTATACGCGCCCTGCGGGATGGGCTGCGTGCTATCGACGGGCCGGTGCGCGGAATCGAGCAGCAGGCCGCCATTGGCAATACCCGCAAACTCCAGCGTTTGTTCCGCAAACGTTACGGCAAGGTGGGTAAAGGCCTGCGGCATGGACACCCACAGGCCAGGTTCCTCACTGGCGACGTAATAAAACTTGCGGCTGACCTCCGTGCCATCCAGCAACTGCGTGGTCACGGTCCATTGGGGGTCTTCCGGTTCATAGGCCGCGCTCACGGCTGGCAGGTAAAGCTCTAAAGTATCGGTATCCGGCGCGAGGTGAAGATGCGGAACCCCCTGAAAAACCGCCGCGTCTAGAAAAGATGATAGCTGGCTACGAAACTTCTCCTGGCTCATTTACACCAGCCTAGATCATTTTTGAAAAGATGTGGATTCTGCAGGCAGGGGGCAAAAAGAAGGCTTTCACCACCGAGGGTGATGAAAGCCTTTGCGCGCGATTGATCGCGTGGACTAGTGGAAGAAGTTCCGCCAAGCATTCGGGTTGATGGTGATGATGCCCAGCTTTGCGCCAAGAAGGCAATGGCCCCGATGGCTAGAGAGGCGATACCGGCACCCGCGATGCCGGCGAGGAGCCCGCTCTTGGAGGAGCCGTCACCGCCGTTGTCATTGTTGCCGGGGCTGATCGGATGCAGAATCGTCTGCCTGCTCGTTTCCGCCCTGGTCATCATGCTTTATCCACCATTCATTCAAGGTGAGCTTGGCCAAGGTGGTGTTATCGATGTAGTCACCGCGCACGGGGTCGGTGTGGGTGGCCTTCGCGCGAAGGGCCTCAGAGCCAGCACCCTTGAAGAAGAATGGGACGAGCTGATTGGTGTGCTGCGTGGAGTACCACTGGTGACCAGAGGGCAGGGTGTTGCCACCGCCACCATTCATGGAGTTGAACTTGCCGTCTGAGCGCTCATTGGCGCCGGAGAGGTATCCCGTTTCGTGGTCAGCGGTAACGACCAGCAGGGTCTCGTCCCAGGAGGAGTTTTCTTCTACCCAGTCGATGGCGGCATCGACGGACTTATTGAAGTCCTGTACCTCTTCGATATCGCGGGCGGATTCGTTGCCGTGGCCGCTCCAGTCGATGGCACCGCCTTCGATCATGACGTGGAAGCCCTCGTCATTTTGGCCCAGTGCGTTGAGGGCGCCGGTGGTCATGGTGGGAAGATCCACGACTTCGTTGAAGGGAATGTCAAAAGGTTCCGCGGACTCGCCGGTGCGCCCCTGCTGCAAGGTAGAGGCCACAGGGGCCAGGCCGAAGTACTTCTCCCCCGCGGCGACATCGCCTTGGGCCAAAGCCTCAAATTGCTCCTTGGTTTCTGCGTAGTTCCAGTCGGACTCGCCGGACGATAGCTTGTTGTAGACCTCTTCAGATAGGTACTTGTACTTGGCCTCATCCTTCTTCTTATTGTCATCGTCGTAGAACGGGTGGCCGGCACCCATGATGACATCGAGATCAGAGTTGAACATCTCATCCGCAATCTCCAGGTAGTTACCGCGGGAAATGTTGTGTGCCGCCCAGGCAGCCGGGGTGGCGTGGCTAAACGGCACGGAGGAGACCACGCCGGCGGACTTTCCGGCCTTCTTGGCGCGCTCGGAGGTGTTTTCCTGCTCGTGGCCGTAATCGTTCACGCCCAGCTTGCCGTTATCGGTCTTCACGCCGGTGAACATGGCGGTGCCGGCGGCAGAGGAATCGGTGTATCCCTTATCCACGTACTCGTGGGTTGCCCACGCCTTTTGTGGGTCATAGGAAGAGTTATTTGGGTAAGTGGTCATGGACAGGCGGTTGAAGTCTTCGAAGCGCTGCACGGATTCGCCATCGAGTTCTTCTGGTCCTTCGGCGCTAAATGCGCCATCGACCAGGTACTTGGACTGGCCGGTTTCGTAGAGGTTATTAAACGCCACGTGGCCGTAGCCCATGCCATCACCAATCATGTAGATGATGTTCTTTGGGCCCTGGGATTCGGCGGCGGTGGCTGGAGCAATTGCGCCAGCGGTAGCTACGGTCGTGGCTACGGCAGCGGCGCCAATGCGGAGAGAAGTGCGCATGAATTGTTTTTTATGGAGGTGAGAGACGAAGAGATGGTGGCCCTGCAAACAAGAGAGAAATCACCCAGACATGGCTGGGTGCAAAGCCTTGAGTTGAAGATAAAGGCGCGATTCAACCACGAAAGGAACTGCGCGTTAATAGTTCCTAAACACTGCCGGAACATCCCGTAGCGCGCCTTACTCTTTGCCCCACTCCCCCGCACTCACCGCAGGAGTCGTGTCAAGGAATTTCGCCTGGCTACCGGTACGGCGCCGAATTAGTGAAGCAAAACCCACCTCTGCCTACCCCGCGCCGGGTTGGGGCTATTACACTGTGTGTTTATGACTAAACCGAGCGATTCCACGTCGTACCGCTACACCCCTGAGCTGGCGAACCAGATCGAAAAGACTTGGCAGCAGTATTGGAAGGACCACGAGACCTTTAACGCGCCGAACCCAGTCGGTTCGCTAGCCACGGGTGCGGGCGAGCTGCCCAAGGAAAAGCTCAACGTGCAGGACATGTTCCCCTACCCTTCCGGTGCGGGCCTGCACGTGGGGCACCCGTTTGGTTATATCGCCACCGATACCTATGCCCGCTATAACCGCATGCTGGGCAAGAACGTGCTGCACACCATGGGCTACGATGCCTTCGGCTTGCCGGCCGAGCAGTACGCCATCCAGACCGGTACGCACCCGCGGACCACCACGATGGCCAATATCGACAACATGCGCCGCCAGCTGGGCATGCTGGGCTTGGGCCACGATCCGCGGCGCTCGGTGGAATCCACGGATCCTGAGTTCTTTAAGTGGACCCAGTGGATCTTCCTGCAGATTTATAACTCCTGGTTCGATGAAGAGCAGCAAAAGGCTCGCCCCATTGCTGAGCTCATCAAGGAATTAGAGGCCAATAAGCGCACCACCAAGGACGGGCGCTACTACGAGGATTTGTCCCCGCAGGAAAAAGCCCAGGCAGTCGATGAGTTCCGCCTGGTCTACCTGTCCAATTCCACGGTGAATTGGTGCCCGGGCTTGGGTACCGTCTTGGCCAACGAGGAAGTCACCGCGGAGGGCAAGTCTGAGCGCGGCAACTTCCCGGTCTTCCGCAAGAACCTGTCCCAGTGGATGATGCGCATTACCGCGTATTCGGATCGTTTGCTCGATGATCTGGAGCTGCTGGATTGGCCGGAGAAGGTTAAGTCCATGCAGCGCAATTGGATTGGCCGTTCCCGCGGCGCGGAGGTAACTTTCCCCGCGGAAGGCTACGGCATCGACGTGTTTACCACGCGCCCAGATACGCTCTTTGGCGCGGAGTACGTGGTTTTGGCGCCGGAGCATGAGCTTGTCGATGCCCTCTTGTCCCCCATCCCTTACGACGATGACGTGGACGAGCGCTGGACCTACGGCAACGATGACCCGAAGGAAGCCGTCGAGTCCTACCGCGCGGATATCGCGGCGAAGTCGGACCTGGAGCGCCAGGAAAATAAGGAAAAGACCGGTGTATTCCTGGGCACCTATGCCACCAATCCGGTCAATGGCAAGCAGATCCCGATTTTCATCGCGGACTACGTGTTGACCGGCTACGGTACCGGCGCCATTATGGCGGTGCCCGCGCACGATACGCGTGACTATGCGTTTGCCCAGGCCTTTGGGCTGCCGATTACGGAGGTTGTCTCCGGCGGCAATATCGAAGAAGAAGCCTGGACCGAGGACGGCGCATTGGTGAACTCCGCCAACGATAGGGGCCTGGATCTCAATGGCCTGAATAAGGCGGAGGCCATCGCCCAGGCCATCGAATGGCTGGAAAAGGACGGCTCCGGTCGCGGCAAGATTCAGTACAAGCTGCGCGACTGGCTCTTCGCTCGCCAGCGCTACTGGGGCGAGCCCTTCCCCATCGTCTATGACAAGGATGGCATGGCCCACCCGTTGCCAGAGTCGATGCTGCCGGTTGAGCTGCCCGAGGTGGAAGACTACAAGCCGGCCTCCTTCGATCCAGAAGATAAGGACTCGGAGCCACAGCCGCCGTTGGCCAAGGTCCGCGACTGGGTAGAGGTAGAGCTGGACTTGGGCGATGGCCCGCAGACCTACTACCGCGATACCAACGTTATGCCCCAGTGGGCGGGTTCTTCCTGGTACCAGCTGCGCTATATCGATCCCCGCAATAGCGAGGCCTTCTGCGATATTGAAAACGAGCGCTACTGGACCGGCCCGCGCCCAGATGAGCACGGTGCGAACGATCCGGGCGGTGTAGATCTGTACGTCGGCGGCGTCGAGCACGCCGTGTTGCACCTGCTCTACGCCCGCTTCTGGCACAAGGCGCTTTTTGACCTGGGCTTTGTCAGCTCGCAGGAGCCGTATCGCCGCCTGTACAACCAGGGCTATATTCAGGCCTACGCCTACACCGATTCCCGCGGTGTGTATGTCCCTGCCGCAGAGGTAGAGGAAAAGGACGGCAAGTTCTACTACAACGGCGAGGAGGTCAACCAGGAGTACGGCAAGATGGGCAAGTCCCTGAAAAACGCCGTGGCCCCGGATGATATCTGCCGCGACTTCGGTGCCGATACCCTGCGCGTGTACGAAATGTCCATGGGTCCGTTGGATACCTCCCGCCCGTGGGCGACCAAGGACGTCGTCGGTTCGCAGCGCTTCCTGCAGCGCCTGTGGCGCCTGGCCATCAATGAGGACACCGGTGAATTGGCTACTACCGATGCCGAGCTCACCCAGGATGACCTAAAACAGCTGCACCGCACCATTGCTGGCGTGCGCGATGATTACGAGAACCTGCGCCTGAACACGGTCGTGGCCAAGCTCATCGAGTACGTCAACTATCTGACCAAGACCTACCGCACCGAGGCTCCGCGCGCGGCGGTGGAGCCCATCGCGCAGCTGGTCTCTCCCATCGCCCCGCACATTGCGGAGGAACTGTGGCAGCGCTTTGGCCACGATGAGACCATCACCTACGAGCCACTCCCCTCTTTTGAGGAGAAATACCTGGTAGATGATGAGATTCAGGTGCCAGTCCAGATCAACGGCAAGGTTAAGTCCCGCATCAACGTCGCGGTCGATGCTGACCAAGACACCGTATTCGAGGCTGCTTTTGCCGATGCCAAGGTGGCTGACCTTACCTCCGGCAAGAACGTGGTGAAGAAGATCTACGTTCCCGGCCGGATGGTGAACCTGGTGGTTAAGTAACCAATGAGCGTGGACGTCTCGGGCCTTTCGCCATCCAATCAGGACTACCTCAAGGCCCTGTTTAAGCTGGGCGAATGGCACGACGACCCCGTGACGGTAAAGATGCTCGCCCAGCACATAGGCGTACGGCTCTCCAGCGCGTCTGATGCGGTGCGGAGGCTCGAGAAAAAGGGCCTCGTCACCCATATGCCGTATGGCGCCATCGGGCTGAGTACCGAGGGGCGTGCCTTTGCCCTCGCCATGGTGCGGCGGCACCGCCTCATCGAAACCTTCCTGGTGGAATCCCTGCACTACCGCTGGGACCAGGTCCACGCGGAAGCCGAGCAATTGGAGCACTGCGTCTCCGATTTCTTCCTAGAGCGCATAGACGCTGAGCTGGGATTTCCGCGCCGCGATCCGCATGGAGACCCCATCCCCAGCGCCGCGGGCGGCTACCCCGCGGACTATGCCGCGACCCCGGCATCCGAGCCAGGGGATCTGCGCAAACTCAGCGATCTGGAGCCCGGTGAGGCGGGCATAGTCGATCGCATTAGTGATGTGGACGCCGATCTGCTGCGCTTTTTTAGCGAGAATAACCTGACCATCGGCGCTGCCGTGAGCGTGCAAGGCAGCCAGCCGTATTCCGGCGGAATGGCCGTGCGCGTAGAGGGCAACCAGAACGAGCATGCCCAGAATGAAGATGCCGCGGCTTTCTCCCTGAGCTCCCAGGCAGCCCGCGCCGTGTGGGTGCGCATATAACTTTCCTGCCCCTTCCCTTCTGAAGGGAGGGGTATTTGCGCATGTCAATAGTGGTTAGTTGCGACGTAGTTAAAAGTACGTTAGATCTGTAGTTGTAGCAGAAAGTGCGCTTCGGCGCAGCCACTAAGGAGCGAGATGACTAAAGCCTCGACGCCACCCTGCGGCATTAATACCGCCGCTAATCTTGTGTATTTTTCTTCGGTCAGTGAAAATACCCACCGTTTCGTCCACAAGCTGGGGTTTCCAGCGGCACGCATCCCTCTGCGTCCGAAGCGTGAAGGAATGCTCTATGTCACCGAGCCTTTTGTGCTCATCGTCCCCACCTACGGCGGCGGCAATATCAAGGCGGCAATTCCGGTGCAGGTGCGCCAATTCCTCAACGTTCCGGAAAACCGTGCACTCTTGCGCGGCGTCATTACCTCAGGAAATACCAATTTTGGCGAGGCCTTTTGCTGCGCTGGGCCACAAATCGCCCGAAAGTGCGGGGTGCCAGAGCTCTACCGCTTTGAGCTGCTCGGTACTGACCGCGATGTTGCCCGCGTACGGGAGGGTTTGCAGGACTTCTTTGCGCACCACCTCTACCCCACCGCACACGAGTCCACCGCACACGCGTCCATTCCCTGATGTCTAAGGACGCCTAAGAAAAAGAAACGAGAAAACATCGATGAAATATCAAGAGCTCATTGAGCGATCCCAAACCCCGCCGCATTTTCGCCACGATGCTTCCACCCCGTTACGCCCGGTGAATTGGAATCGCATCTGGGATGACAAGGACCTGGAGGTGTGGAACCGCCTGACCTCGAATTTCTGGTTGCCGGAAAAGGTCCCGCTCTCCAATGACCGCAATGACTGGTCGCGCATGGATCCAGCCGAACGCGATCTCACCATTCGCGTTTTTACCGGCCTGACGCTACTGGATACCGTGCAGGCCACCGTGGGAGAAATCAGCCAGATTCAAGATGCCCGGACTGAGCATGAGGAGGCCGTTTATACCAATATCGCCTTCATGCAGGCGGTACACGCGCGGAGCTATTCCTCAATCTTTTCTACCCTGGCCAGCACCGAAGAGATTGAGAAATCCTATGCGTGGGCCGTGGATAACCCAGTGCTGCAACAGCGCGCGACCAGTGTCATGGTGCATTACTATGGCGATGACCCACTAAAGCGCAAGGTTGCCTCGACCCTCTTGTCCTCCTTGCTGCTTTACGCCGGCTTCTATCTTCCGCTGCACTTTAGCGTGCACGGAAAGCTGACCAATACGGCAGACATGATCAGGCTCATCCTGCGGGATAAGGCGGTCCACGGCTACTACTCCGGATATAAGTTCCAGCGGGGATTGGATCACGCCACGGAAGCTCGCCGCGAGGACATGCGGGAATTTACCTTTGACTTGGTGCGCGAGCTCTATGACCTGGAGATGCGCTATTCCGGCGAGCTCTATGAACCGTACGGGCTTATGGATGATGTCGCGACGTTCGTGCGCTACAACGCCAATAAAGCCTTGATGAATTTGGGCTATCCCAACCTCTTCCCGTACGAGGAATGTCAGGTCAACCCAAAAATCCTCGCGGCACTCACGCCAGGTTCGGATGAAAACCACGATTTCTTTTCGGGTTCGGGGTCCTCTTATATCATCGGCAAAGCTGTAGAGACCTCCGATGCCGACTGGGATTTCTAAAACCACTAAGTCTCCACACGAAAGGACACATATCATGAAACTTCTTGTACTCGTCGGCAGCCTGCGGCGGGAAAGCATTGCGAAAAAGATCGCCAACCATGCCATGGAACTGGTCCCCGAGCACGTTGAGTGCCAGCGCTACGACCTGCGTGACCTCCCGCTCTATGATTTCGACTACGACGATCCTGGCGTGGCGGATAAACCCACGCCGGAAGCGTACACCGATTTCCGCAATGCAATTAAGGATGCGGACGCGATTTTGTTCGTCACCAGCGAAAACAACCGGACCATCCCGGCGTGCTTAAAAAATGCCATCGATATCGGATCCAAACCCAATTCCGATGTGTCCTGGAAGAATAAGCCAGCTGGCATCATTAGCCACTCCGTGGGCCGCATGGGTGGGTATTCCTCCCACAAGAACGTGCGCCTAGCACTGTCCTACTTCGACATGCCGATGCCCGGTCAGCCCGAGGTATTCTTGGGCAATTCACCCCAGCTCATTGGTGAAGACGGAAAGATCGAGCCGTCCAGCACCATCGAGTTTGTAAAGGACTACCTCGAGCGCCTTGTAGCCTTGGTACCTGCGGCTCCGCAACAGTAGGAGCTACCTTCTCCAATCAGCGAGGCGGTTAATCCCAGTACTCCGTGGCGCATAGCGCGATGCCGTGCGCCCGGATTCCCTGTCCCGCTTCAACTGGGGCATCAACAATGAGCGGGAGTCCGTCGATTTCGCTTACCCAGAACTCCCCTCCCCCAAATTCATTGGTCTTTTTCTCGACATTATTCACGGTGCCAGCTAGCTCGACCTGCGGGTTGAGCAGGCTGGGCTTGTAGTTTTGATAGAACCGTTCCGTCGCTGGGGATTGCAGCGAGAACTCCGCCGGTTCCGTTAATTCATAGTCCAACGCAACGACTGCGGGTCGCACCCGGCCGCGCAGTTTTTCACCGCCCACGGGGTTGCCGGTGGGAAGCGTGAAGGGGGCATCGCTAAGCACCGCCCACCGGAGATCCTCCATTTCCAGGATGCCAATAAATGGCATGGCGCGATATAGCGTTGCCTCCACGTCTTCCCCGCCTCGGAATGACGGCAAGACGGTCCACTCCCCCTCGTACTCCATCGCCGTGACGGCGATCCCGGAGGGGTCCGCATAGTAGAGCACTTGATCAAAAGCCGGTGCGTCCCACAGGGTCCGCTCCGTGGGAAGCTCCGCGATGAGTTCCTCCGTGTCCAGGAAGTCGAATCCGCAGGCGCTAAAAAGTTTATCCATGTCCGCCATCATAGACAGCCGCCTACCCGACGGGGGTCGCAGCCGGCTCGAAATCCGGCCGATAGATACTTATTAAGTCCTAATGATAGATAGTATCCAGCAAACGTCAGGACCAATAAATAGATTATGAAAAGCAAAGTATATGGGTTTAAATTGGCAAAAATATGGCCATTATGAATGATTGGAAGTCCAAATCCCACGCCCTAATAAATGGTGGGGGTTGATGGATCAACCGCTCTACTCAATTCTCGGTTGAGTAATCAACTGTGCAGTATATAATGCTATTTAAGTCAAAGCCAAAGGGGGAAACTGTGCGCCCAGAAGAAAGTGCGGCGTGGGCGGACTTTGTAGCGATGCAGCGCGAGCTGCATAGGGAGTTGGCCAACGCACTGCACGCAGCCGCAAATGTGAGTGAGGCTGACTATGCGGTGCTGGCCGTTCTGCAGCGCCGCCGTGGGCAGAGCACCCGCCCGCATGAGCTGGCTGTGGAACTTGGGTGGGAGAAATCGCGGCTGCACCGACAGCTTGTCCGGATGGAGCGGCGCGATTTGGTTTCAAGGCGGCACGCGGAGGAGCTAGGACCCCGGGCTATTGAAGTCACAGTGACGAAAATAGGTGAGGAAGTATTTGCCGCAGCCTTGAACAGTCATACCGCGAAAGTGGAGGAAAAGGTGGTTTCCGTCCTGACGGAAGAGGAGCTGCGGCAGTTGGGGTCTATCTCGAGAAAAATCACGCGGCACTTGGCGGGCGATGCCTAGGATCCAAGAGCCCCGGCGCACAGAAAAGGCACCCCGCCAGGAGTGACGGGGTGCCTTTGTGGCTGTAGGCCCTAAAGGGCTTAGGCCTTAGGAAATCTTCAGCACCGTGCGGCCGTGGTGGCTGCCGTTGATGAGCGATTGTGCTTCCTCCACCGCATCTTCCAGTGGAAGGGTATTGGTCAAGGACTCCAAGATGGACAAGTCCAAGGTGCGGGCGAGGAGCTGCCAAGCATTCTGGTGATAGTGCAGTGGGGCATCGACGGAGTTCACGCCAGCCAGGTGCACGTTGCGCAGGATGAAGGGCATCACGGTGGCGGGCAGGTCAGGGCCGCTTGCCATACCGGTAGCGGCAACGGTGCCGCCCCACTTGGTACGGGCCAAGACGTTTGCCAGCTCCTGGGAGCCGGAGGTATCCACGGCGCCGGCGTAGATGGCCTTTTGCAGGGGCTTGCCCGGTTCGGTGAATTCGGCGCGATCGATGATCTCGTGCGCGCCGAGCTCGTGGAGGTAGTTGGCGTAATCGTCGGGGCGGCCGGTCATGGCGTGGACCTCGTAGCCGGCATTGCGCAGAAGGTTGACGGCGATGGAGCCGACGCCGCCGGTGGCGCCGGTGACGAGGACGGGGCCCTCGGGAAGCCCGCGCAGCGAGTTAACGCACAGCGCCGCGGTGTAACCGGCGGTACCGACGGCAGCGGCCTGTTCCGCGGTGAAATCTGCTGGCAGGGCAACGGTGGCGCGAGAATTGACGCGCTGCTTTGGGGTGTAGCCGCCGTGGCGGAATTCGCCAAGGCCATCGCCGAAGGAGGCAACGAGGGTGCCCACCGGCAGGCGCTGCACGTTGGACTCGGATACAGTGCCGACCACGTCGATACCGGGCACCAGCGGGTTGGTGCGGACGACGCCGGGATCGCCGGTAATCGCCATCGCGTCCTTGTAGTTCAGCGAGGAATAAGAGACGTCAACGGTCAGGTCACCCTCGCCGAGGAATTCCCCTTCCTCAAAAGAGGTGGTGACGGATTTGTCTTCGTTACGGGTAACAAGTAGCGTGCTCATGCTCACCATGATACGTGAATTGTGATGCAACCATTTTTGGGCGGCTAAAGGTCGGGGGAGCAGAGCTTGGCGATGTCCCCCGCGGTCTGCTTGGCAAAGGGGCTCACCCCGGTAATGGTTGCGGAACCGGGGCCGGTCCAGGTTCCGTAGCCGACGAGGAACAGGCCTTCGACGGTGGGGGTGCGGCCATCGAGAAGCGCGCGGAAAGGCCCCAGCGCCGGGCGGAACCCGGTGCACCAGATGAGGTGATCTGCCTTCACCTCATCGAGGTTAGAGAACATGGGGGAGGCCTCGAGCAAGCCCTCATCGCGGGCGCGTTTGACGGGAGGAACGACGACAATATCGCCCAAGTTGGTATCCGCGCCGGGATCGGGCTCGCCCCGCATCATGGCGTTGAGGCGGGCGCGGTTGCGCTGGAAAAGCACGCGGCCGTCAACGTCATCGGGCATCCACCGCGGCGGATTTGCCGTAAACCAAGTGGCCTCTACGCCGGAGAGCACGAGCTCTGCGGCAATCTGCGCCCCGGAATTGCCCGCCCCAACAACGGCGACGGACTCACCGCGGAAGGGATCGGGGCCGGGGTAGACCGCCGAGTGCCATTGCCGCCCGGCAAAGGAACCGGGGTAGTAGGGGATAAACGGCGAGGACCACGTGCCCGTGGCTGCCACCACCGTGCGCGCGGTGAGGTGTTCGTCATCGGTGGTGACATGAAAGTTCTCGCCATCGTGGGTGACTTCCTGGACCCACACCGGCCGGCGTACGGGAAGGTCATAGCGCTGCTCGTAGCGGGCGAAGTAATCGATGACGTGGCTGGCGGGCGGGAAACCCTCGTGGTGGGGCATCGGCCAGCCGGGCAGGTTGGAGGAGGCGCTATTGCTAAATAGCGTGAGCGACGGCCACGCGTGGCGCCAGGCCGCGCCGGGGGAGGGCTCGGCATCGAGGATCTGGAAGTCGAGCCCCTTCTTGCGCAGGTAATAGCTGGTGGCCAGGCCGGCTTGCCCGCCGCCGATAACGATGCAATCGAGCATTAAATGAGCTTTCTTTCGCGGGCTACGGTCACCGCGGCCGTGCGGGTGTCCACGCCCAGCTTCTGATAGATGTGAATGAGGTGCGTCTTCACGGTGGCCTCAGAAATAAAGAGTTGGTTGGCTAGTTCCTTATTGGAAGAGCCGGTCGCGAGGGCGCGGAGGATCTCCAGCTCGCGCGTGGACAGGGACTGCTCGGGCTGGCCCACGCGCTGCGCCAGGAGGTTGACCACCTCTGGGGCGAGGGTGCGCCGGCGCGCGGCGGTATTGAGCACCGCTTCGTGCAGCTCTTCCTCGGGTGAATCCTTGAGCAGGTATCCCATCGCGCCGGCCTCAACTGCGGCCAGGATATCGGCCTGGGTGTCATAGGTGGTGAGGATGAGCACGGGTGGGCCGCCGGCCTCGGTCAGCTTTTTGGTGGCGGTGATGCCATCGACGCCCGGCATCTGGATATCGCAGACCACGACGTCGACCTCGGGGGCGTCATCGGCACAGAGCTTGTCCACGTCCGCGCCATTATCGCCTTCCATGACCACCCGGACATCGGCAAACGTATTGAGTATCGCGCGCAGCCCGGCGCGGACGACGGGGTGGTCATCGATAAGCATGACATTAACCATGGGGCTGCTCCTTGAGGGGGATTCTAATGGCAAGGGCGGTGCCATCGCCGGATTCGAGGCTCAGGGAGCCACCGACGCTCTCCACGCGCTGGGACAATCCTTGCAAGCCAAAGCCGCTATCGCCGCCGTGGCGCGGGGGCTCAACTACACCGTGCCCATTATCCACGACGTCCAGGGTGACTGCATCCTCAAAAAGGCCCAGGGTGACCACCGCGCGGGAGGCGTGCGCGTGCTTGATCACGTTATTAAGGCCCTCCTGCGCGGCGCGCACGACCACTTGCTTGATATCGCTGGGAACGCTGCCGCTACCGGAAACGACGAGGTCGAAGGTGGTGTCCTCGCCCAAAGCCTCCGCGCGTCGGCGCATCTGCGACAGGATGGAATCCAGCTGGGTTTCTAGGCGCTCATCGGGACCGGCGAGCTCGCGGACGAAGCGACGGGCCTCGGCCAAGTTCTCACCAGCGGTGTCCTCGATGACGGCGAGCTGCTCGTCCTTGGTCTCTAGATCATCGGTCGTGCGGGCGGCGCGGGATAGCAACAGGATGGAGCTCAACCCTTGGGCCACGGTGTCATGGATATCCCGGGAGAGGCGCTCGCGCTCTTCTAGGCGCCCGGCCTGGTGCTCGCTGGCTGCAAGCTCCGCCTGGGTTTCCTGCAGCTGCTTGGCGATGTCCCTGTGATGCGCCGCCTCCGCCTGCAAGCGGCGCTGGATATAAAACACGCCCGCTGCAAAGGTCGTGCCGATAAGCGGGCCCATGGCCGCGGCGATGGACCAGCCATCCGGATGCAGCCACGCGGGGATGAAGGCGGCCGCCGCCCACAGCACCGTGATGGAGATAAGGCCTGGCCACTTGGGCAAGGCGCGCAGGAAGACGAAGATGAGCGGGAACTCGAGCCACATGAAATCCTGCGCGTGGACCATCAGCCCCAACCAGAGCAGGCACAGCCCAGTGAGCCAGAGCCAGGTGGGAAGCCAGCGCTCGGCCGCGTACACCGCGGCTAGGCCGATGGCCAAAAGGATGGCGCGGGCGTCCAAGCGGTCATCGATATAGGCGCGGGCCACGCCGAAAAGCAGCAGAAACGCGAACATGGCGTGTAGGCCCCAGAGCCATAATTTCTGTCCAGAAAACACAATTTCCTACAGTATCTGCCGGAGGGTGGATGAGGGATCAACCAGTTGGTTGACTGGAGGTTCAACTAGGCCGTCGATTACTTCTGACCTGCACAAAGGGACTATAGAAGTATGTTCTTAGCTATTCGTGAAATCACCGCTGCGCGCGGCCGCTTCGGGCTCATCGGCGGCACCGTAGCGCTTATTACCCTGCTTTTGGTTATGCTCTCCGGCCTGACGGAGGGCCTGTCCAAGCAAAATACCTCGGCGCTTGAGGCCGTGGCGCAAGATCACCCCTACGTCAGCTTTTCTACCGAAGAGCCCGCCTATAACGAGTCCGAGATCCATGAAAAGGATCTTTCCGGGGATGCGATTGCCTTGGGCACCGCGCAAACCAAGCTGGAGGGCGAGGGCGCGGTAGGCGTGATGGGCCTTCCGGCCGGTACGACCATCCCCAATACTAACGCCACCATTCCGGAAGATGGCGCCGTCCTGTCTGACACGATTGATGCCTCCGGCACCGTGAATATCGGCGGAGTAGACCTTTCCGTAGAGGGCACCGTTGCCGAAACGCAGTTCTCCCACTCGCCTGTGGTGTGGGTATCTACCCAGACCTGGCAAAAGGTAAGCCATGCCCCAGAGGGGGTAGTCGGCACGGTTGCCCTGCACTCCGAAGAGGTACCCGGTTCGGTCGAGATGTCTGATTCCTTCTCCGGCCTGCCCGCTTACCAGTCCGAGCGCGGTTCGCTGCTGACCATGCAGGGCTTCCTCTACGGCATCTCCGCCCTGGTCACCGTCGCCTTCCTGACGGTGTGGACCCTGCAGCGCACCCGCGATCTCTCCATCCTTCGCGCCTTAGGCGCCTCGGTGCGCTACCTGCTGCGCGATGCCCTGGCCCAAGCCGCGCTGATTTTGGCGGCCGGCACCATCCTCGGCGCATTCGTCGGCTGGCTACTGGGCCTGTTGGCCTCTGGCACCGTCCCCTTCGACGTAACCGTGCGCACCATCATCGTTCCCGCGGTCGGCATCTGGATCCTGGGCATGGCCGGTGCCCTAGTCTCCACCCGCCGCGTAGCCAAAGCCAACCCCCTCGATGCATTGGGAGGAAATGCCTAAAATGTCCACCATTCTTGATATTCGCAACGCCACCGTCACCTTCCAGGACGGTACGACGACGACCACGGCGCTTGATAATGCCACCTTTAGCGCCGACTCCGATACCCTCACCGCCATCGTGGGCGAGTCCGGTTCCGGTAAGTCCACGCTGCTCTCCGTCGGCGCCGGGCTCATCACGCCGGACTCCGGCACCGTCGAGGTCGACGGCACGAACTCCATCATCTTCCAGCAGTCCAACCTGCTGTCCTCGCTCAAGGTGCGCGATCAGCTGCTCATCATGGACCACATGGCCGGGCGCAAGCTGCGCAAGGATCGCGCCGATGAGCTGCTAGAATTCGTTGCCCTTAAGGGCATGGGCAATCGCCGCATCGGCCAGCTTTCCGGCGGCCAGGGCCAGCGTGTCAATATCGCGCGCGCCTTAATGGATGAGCCGAACCTGCTGCTTGCCGATGAACCCACCTCCGCCCTCGACTCCCACCTTTCGCAGGAAATCATCCGCCTGCTGCGCGATATTACCCAGGAGCTGCACACCGCCACCGTGCTGGTCACCCACGATCGTTCCTTGCTCACCTTCGCCGACCACGTGGTCGAGGTCAAAGACGGCCGCGTGAGCAAGCAGGACGTTAACGGTGCATAACTAGCAGGCGGGCGATGGACTGGGGCATCGCCGCGGCAATCTGGGAAGCGGAACAAATGCCAAAACCATCGGGGGTATGTGCCGCAATGGCTGCGGCGTGCTGGTGTAGGGCGGCGGCGTGGAGGATCTCCATGATGATGTACTCGGCATCGGCCTTCGCGTGGTTTACCTGCGCAATGGTGGCGCCGAGGATGCCGGATAATACGTCTCCGGAGCCTGCGGTGGCCGCATAAGAGTGACCGGCATTCATCCCATAGATGGCCTGGTCGGGCGCGGTCACCGTGGTGATCCGGCCCTTGTGCAGGATAAAACAGTCCAAGTCCTCGGCCAGCTCGCGCTGGCGCGGGCCCACGCCCTCGCTGAGATCGAGCTCGCGGCCGAGGGCGGCCTCGTACAGGCGGCGGAACTCGCCGGCGTGCGGGGTAAGGATGACCCGCGGGTGGGTGCGGACACGATCGCGCAGCTCAGCGCTCTGGGCGAGCAGCGTCAGGGCATCGGCATCCAGGATGGTGGGCAGCTCGCGATCTAAGACGGTGCGGAGCTCGCGCGCCGCTGCTTCATCGGTGCCGCGGCCAGGGCCTACTACCCACGCCTGGGCATGTACCTTGTCCTCGGCGCTCGGGTGAGGAACCACCTCGGGCAAGTGGGGGACCACGGCATCGTTATCTATCACCCGCACCATGGACGGCGTGGCGCGCACCGCGCCGGTAGCCGCCAGGATGCCCGCGCCGGGATACGCGCTGCTGCCAGCACAGATAGCGGTGACCCCGCCGGTGTATTTCGTGCTTGAAGCGTGGGGAGTGGGGTCCACGATGGGCCCTGTGCAGCCCACGGGCTTGGGGGCGGTGACGTGGCCCAAGTGGACATCGGCAAGCACGGGCTCCGCAGGCCACTGGTAGGGGAGATCGATGGTGGGCTCGTTGGCGATATAGCCCGCTGGCTCCGCCGAGGCCGTTAGTTCCTCCGCGAAGGACCGCGGCGCGTTGGGCAGCTGCAGATCGCACAGGACCACCGTGCCGCATTCCGGGGCGAAGACGTGACCGGCGCGCGCCCAACCGAAGCTCACGGTAATCGTTGCCTCGACCGCGTTCTCTGCGGCCACGCCCGTATCGGCGTTGATGCCAGAGGGGATATCCACCGAAAGCACCGGGATATCGTGCTGCTTGGCCGCGCGGTACGCGGCAAGACCCGCTCCGCTGAGGCCGCGGGTGGAGTTAAGGCCAGCGACGGCATCAATAAGCAGGCCTGTGGCCTCCGCGCGCGGTTGCTCAGTAATGGTTCCTCCGGCGGCCTTAAAGGCCTGCAACGCTGGGTCGTGCGCGGAACCGGCGACGAGGATTGCTTCGACGCCATAGCCCTCCTCGGCGAGGAAAGCGCCTGCATAAAGGCCATCGCCGCCATTGCCGCCAGGCCCGGCCAGGATGGAGATGCGGCGAGGCGCTGGGCCTGTCAGCATGGATTTCGCCGTGGCGGCAATGCCCTGCGCGGCCAGGCGCATGAGCTCATCATCGTGGCTCTGCTGCGCGAGGAGCGCGGACTCGGCGGAACGAACGGCGGATACACTATAGGCAGGTCGCATGCCCGCCACTATAGGCCTTAAGCAGCGGATTGGCAGGTGGGGCACCAGAAGAGGTTTCTGCCCTCCATTACCTGCTCTGCAATCGGCGTGCCGCAGACATAGCAGGATAGGCCCGCGCGCCGGTAGACGTAGACTTCGCCGCCGTGATCATCCTTGCGCGGGTCGCGGCCCATGGCCTCGGGGGAGTGCTCGGCCCGCACGGTATCGATGCGGCCGTGCTCCACGCCGTAGTTCATGAGCTCTACCAGGTCTTTCCAGATGGCGAAGAATGTTTCACGGGAAACATCCTTGCCAGGAGTGAAAGGGGAGAGGCCGGCGCGAAAGAGGGCCTCCGCGCGGTAGATATTGCCCACACCGGCATACAGGTGCTGGTCCATCATGAGGGAGCCTATGCTGCGGCGGGATTTGTGTACCTTGGCCCACAGGGCTTCGGGGTCGGCATCGGCGCGGAGCGGATCCTGTCCTACCTTGGTCAGCCGGGCCTGGTAGTCCTCCTCCGTAAGCAGCAGACAAAATTGGGGCCCGCGCAGCTGTGCGGCCTGCGTCCCATTGTCTATGCGTATGCGGATCTGACCGCGGGTTTCCTCGCGCGGTTCGAAGCTGAGCTTGCCGATGAGCCCCAGGTGAATATAGAGGATATGCTCCGGGTCCGCGGCGGTGAAGTGCACGAAGAGGTGCTTGCCAAAGGCCTCTGCGTGGTCGATTTCTGTACCGTCCAGAATGGCCGCCTCAGCGGCGAAGCGGCCTTGCGGGCTGGTCAGGTTGAGCGGCATCCCGCGATAGTCCGCGTTGAGAGTGTGGGCTAGGCGGTGGATCACGTGACCTTCAGGCATAACTTCAGTGTAGTGAAATAGTTGGTCGCCCCCAACTAGGGCGCGTGGCGCCGGGGAATGAAAAAGAGTAAACTCAAAGCGCGGATTGATTTTATTTCTATTGAAGGGTCGATAAATCATGACGCATGAAATCGGTTTTGACCGTGAAAAATACATAGAGCTGCAGTCAAAGCACATCCAGGCCCGCCGCGAAGAAATCGGTGGAAAGCTCTATCTGGAAATGGGCGGCAAGCTTTTCGATGATATGCATGCCTCCCGCGTGCTGCCGGGCTTTACCCCGGATAACAAGATCGCCATGCTGGAGCGCATTAAAGAGGACATTGAAATCCTCCCGTGCATCAATGCCAAAGACATTGCCCGCCACAAGGTACGCGCCGATTTAGACATCCTGTATGAAGACGACCTCCTGCGCCTAGTGGACGTATTCCGCAGCCGCGGCTTCTTGGTCGAAAACATCGTCATGACCCAGGTGGAAGACGGAAATACGCAGGCAGAGGCGTTCATCGAAAAGCTTGAGCGCCTCGGCCTCAAGGTTGCCCGCCACCGCGTTATCCCTGGTTATCCCACGAATACTGACCTCATTGTCTCTGAGGATGGTTTTGGTAAGAACGAATTTGCCGAAACCTCCCGGGATTTGGTCGTTGTGACCGCCCCAGGTCCTGGTTCCGGCAAGCTCGCCACCGCACTATCGCAGGTCTACCACGAGCACCAGCGCGGCAATAACGCTGGTTATGCCAAGTTTGAAACCTTCCCCATCTGGAACCTTCCCCTCGAGCACCCAGTCAACCTCGCCTATGAGGCTGCCACGGTGGATCTTAATGATTCCAATATTATTGACCACTTCCACTTGAGCGCCCACGGCGAATCCACGGTGAACTACAACCGCGACGTCGAGGCGTTCCCGCTGCTGCGGACCCTGCTGGAAAAGCTCACCGGCACCACGCCATACGAATCGCCCACGGACATGGGCGTGAATATGGCCGGCTACTGCATTACCGATGATGCGGTCTGCCGCGCCGCCGCACAGCAGGAAATCATCCGCCGCTATTTCAAGGCCAAAGTAGAAGAAGCCCGCGCCGGGCTGGGCGATGAGCAGTCCGAGCGCGCCGCCGTCGTCATGGCAAAGGCCGGCATTAAGGCCGATGACCGCCCTGTGGTTGGCCCGGCCCGCAAGCGCGCGGAGGAAACCGATGGACCCGCCTCCGCAATGCAGCTGCACGATGGCACCATCATCACCGGCCGCACCTCCCCGCTGCTGGGGTGCTCCGCGGCGATGCTACTCAATGCCCTCAAGTATTTAGCCGGCATCGATGACGAAACGCACCTGCTCTCGCCGGAGTCGATAGAGCCAATCCAAACGCTGAAGACGAAGCACCTGGGATCTTCCAACCCACGCTTGCACACCGATGAGGTGCTCATCGCGCTATCCGTATCCGCCGCGAAGGACGAGGATGCGCGCAAGGCGCTGGAGCAGATCAAGGAGCTCGCCGGCTGCGACGTCCACACCACCACCATCCTGGGCTCGGTGGATGAGGGAATCTTCCGCAACCTTGGCGTGCTCGTGACCTCGGATCCGGCCTTCGCCCGCAAGAAAGCGCTCTACCAGAAACGCTAAGGAATTGGGGATCTTTCCGGTAGCGGGCCTAAGATTATGGGCGTGACTATCGGCAAAGTTCTCCTGTATTACTGCTTTACCCCCATCGAGGATCCGACCGCCGTCATGCTGTGGCAGCGCACCCTGTGCGAGTCCTTGGGCTTGAAGGGTCGCATCCTCATTTCGGAACACGGCATCAATGGCACCGTTGGCGGCGACATGGATGCCTGCAAGCGCTACGTGCGCCAAACCCGTGAATACCCGGGCTTTAAGCGCATGCAGTTTAAGTGGTCCGATGGTGGAGCCGAGGATTTCCCGCGCCTATCGGTCAAGGTGCGCGATGAAATCGTGGCCTTTGGCGCGCCGGGCGAGCTGAAGGTAGATGAAAACGGCGTCGTGGGCGGCGGCACGCACCTCAAGCCGGAAGAGGTCAACAAGCTGGTAGAAGAGCGCGGCGATGAGGTCGTATTCTTCGATGGCCGCAATGCCATGGAAGCAGAGATTGGCAAGTTCAAAAATGCCGTCGTGCCGGATGTGCGCACCACCCATGACTTCATTGAGGAACTGGAATCCGGCAAATATGACTGGATGAAGGACAAGCCGGTCGTATCCTATTGCACCGGCGGCATCCGGTGCGAGGTCCTTTCCTCTCTAATGAAGAACCGTGGCTTCAACGAGATCTACCAAATCGATGGCGGCATCGTGCGCTATGGCGAAAAGTACGGCAATGATGGGCTGTGGGAAGGCTCCATGTATGTCTTTGACAAGCGCATGCACCAGGAGTTTGGCCAAGGACTAGAGGACCCGGGCTTTATCCAATTGGGCCACTGCGTGCACTGCGGCAAGGGAACTAATACCTTCCACAACTGCATTAATGAGAACACGTGCCGCCAGCAGGTGCTCATCTGTGAAGACTGCATCCAAAATGTGGAAACCCAGCATTGCGGGAGGCCGGATTGTGAGGAAGTGGCCCTTCGCCTTGCCAGCTAGCTTGGACAGCTAGGTGCGGGGTTAGCGCACCAATAGCAGCTGAATATCGCTAATAGCCCAGATCATGAAGTTGAAGGCCACCACCCAAAAGATCGCCATCCAGCTGCGCCAGCGCAGGTAGCGGCGCAGCTTGCGCACCATAATGATCGCGCAGCCGATCATGCCCAGCAGCGGGATGATCATGGTGGAGATGGCAAAGAAGTTTCTTTGGCCCTCGGTACACAGCCAGCTTGCGGTGCCATCGTCGCACAGTGGGCCGCCGCTAAGGCGCGAAAAGAGCGCGACGCCGAAGCCGTACAGCGCGGAGATGACCAGCACGGACACCATGTACCAGATGGCTTGCCGCGTGGAGCGCCGGTTGGCGGCGGCTACCTCGACGGGATCGGGCTCGTCTGCCAAATCATCGAAGCTTTGCGGCTCAGGCCGGCGCAAGTTGGCATAATCGGCGTCGGTCGTCAGGTCGTTTTCGGGGTGCTCTGGGCGCGAGCTCATACTTTAAAGCCTAGTCGGTCGCGGGGTGAATGAGTACCGGTACGCGAATATGAGGGAGTAACTCGGTTGCGGTAGAACCCAAAAAGACCCGCGCGATGGGACCTTGTGGGGCAGAGGCCATCAACATTAGATCGCCCTTTTTCCACTTAAGCGAATCAACCGCACCGGACCACCCGGCCCCGGAGCCGATCTCGGAGGAGACCTCGAGCTCGGGGAAGGAATCTTGGATGTGGTCGCGAGCCCGGTCGAGCATGGCCAATGAATCCTCGTGCCACTCCGCGGTGAGCTTGAGCGCAATATCGCTTTTATCCTTCGACGGGGAATGCAACAGGTCATCCGCCGAGAAGGCCAAGATGCGCAGGGGCAGATCCCAGCGATCTGCCAGCGCGGCTGCGCCCAATAATTCCCTATCAGCACGGTCACCGCGCTCTGTAATGACAAAATTAAAGCGGGTCACACCGTGTTTCGACAACTTGGCCTTGCGGGGGATAAGCCCTAAGGATTGCGGCGAGTAGTGCAGGAGGGTATCCGCAGTTGAGCCGGGGAAAAAGCGGCCCTTGGGCGCGGCTTGGTTAGGGCCTAACAGGATAATATCGGCCTGAAAATCTTGGGCCATCTCAGTAAGAAGCTGGGGGCGAGAGGGGCCATCGACAAGCACGGAGGGCGTATCGTCCCAGTACTTTTCCGGGATACCTGCCTCCGTCAGGGCCGCAGCGGTGGCTGTCACGCATGCTTGCTTCTGCTCTTTGAACCACTTCTTGTATTTCCCGCCCAGCTTGGACAAAGACGTCGTGGTCCAGGGCTGGAAAACCGTGGAAATAACGCGCACCTCTATCACCGCGGTGCGCGATAACCATGCGGCGAAGTCGAGGGGTTCCGTACCGGAAGAGGAAGGACTCCAAGAAATGAGGATGCGCAACGGCTCTTTGGCCGAGCCTTTATGCAGGGTCGGCAGCAGCGGTTGTTTAGATTTTTTGCCCATAGAATGAATATGTATGCGAAAGTTTAATGAGTACTAAGGCTCATTATCGTCTGTTGTGGCCGCAAAACTAAAATTGCACGCCGCCGCAAGCTTGCTATTCGCTATCCATGGTGGGGCGGTAGACATCCGCAAGCTTGGAAATGACCGCACCCATCTCGCGGGCGGTGGCCAAGTCCTCGGGCTCGAGCCACCGCATAATCTCCGCAAGGGCGGCGGCGCGTTGGCCGGAAACTATGGCCAATTCGGACTCGCCCAGCTGGGTGAGCGCAACCAGCACCCCGCGGCGATCTTCCTCATCGCGGTGGCGTTCCACGAATCCGCGGCGCTCTAGTTGGTAGAGCGCGTTGGACGCAGTGGGCATGCGGATGAGCTCCGCCTGGGCGATAGTGGATACGCGGGAAGGCCCGCGCAAGCGCAACTGGTTCATGATGGAGACCTGCGAGGTAGTCAACGATGAACCCTCTGCGGTGCGCTGGAAAATAAGAATTAACTTATTGAGCGCCGGTTGGATATCCCGCGCTACCTCTACCGCGTCCTCGTATTCGGACGGGGACTTCGTTGGGGCCGTCTCATCATGATGTTGCGTCATAGAACTAAATTCTATCGTGCACTACCGCCTAGCGGTAGTATCGCGACGAAAAAATTAGCTTCCCTTAATAAAATCTTCCAGCTCGTTGCGCGCGACATCGTCGGCCTTCTGTACTGGAGGGGACTTCATCAGGTAGGAGGAAGCGGAAAGTACTGGACCGGCAACCTTGCGGTCCAAGGCGATCTTGGCGGCGCGGACGGCATCGATAATAATGCCGGCGGAGTTAGGGGAGTCCCAGACCTCGAGTTTGTACTCCAGGTTCAGCGGAACCTCGCCGAATGCGGAACCCTCCAAGCGGACATAAGCCCACTTGCGGTCATCCAGCCACTCCACGTAGTCCGACGGGCCGATGTGGACGTTGCGGTCTGCGCGCTTGCCAGCGATAGGGGAGTTGTGCACGTTGGAGGTCACGGACTGGGTCTTGGAAATCTTCTTAGACTCAAGGCGCTCGCGCTCCAGCATGTTCTTGAAGTCCATGTTGCCGCCCACGTTGAGCTGCATCGTGCGGTCCAGGCGTACGCCGCGGTCTTCAAAAAGCTTCGCCATAACGCGGTGGGTGATGGTTGCGCCAACCTGGGACTTGATGTCATCGCCCACGATGGGCAGACCGGCGTCCTCAAACTTCTTGGCCCACTCTGGGTCAGAAGCAATGAAGACCGGCAGGGCGTTGACGAATGCGCAACCGGCATCGATAGCGGCCTGAGCGTAGAACTTATCCGCCTCTTCGGAACCAACCGGCAGGTAAGAAACAACAACCTCGGCACCCGCTTCGCGGAGGGCAGCTGCGGCATCGGCAGGAGCTTCATCCGATTCCGTAATGGATTCCTGGTAGTAACGGCCCAGGCCATCCATGGTGGGGCCACGCTTAACGGTGACCCCGAGGTCTGGGACGTCTGCGATGGTGATGGTGCAGTTGCGGGAGCTGCGGGTAGCCTCCGCAAGATCCTTGCCCACCTTGTCTCCATCGACGTCGAAGGCCGCGACGAACTCAATATCGCCGACGTGGTAGGGACCGAACTGCGTGTGCATCAGGCCAGGAATATTTTCCTCTGCTGCGGCGTTGCGATAAAACTCCACGCCCTGAATAAGGGACGTGGCGCAGTTGCCGACGCCGACGATGGCGACCTTTACTTTGTCAGACACACTATGCTCCTTTATAAATTCGTTGCTGTGTGGTGCCTGCGCAACGTTAGGCCAGAAATTATGCCTGGTGGTAGCACGACGGCATATGGATCGATCAAGAAGAGGAAATTAAGATAATGCGGGTGAATTCCGTTGCCTTTAAGCACGAGGTTTCTCACGAATGGGAGCGCACCCAACACGTCCGCGAATACCGCGCCGGGCACTTGGGGCGCGATGAGGTGTGCGATGCGGACTTCCTCCTCCGGGCCGCCGCCGAGCACCACGGCCGCACCATGGATAAACCCTGCCCGGTCTGCGGGGAGAACCTGCGCCTGACCCGGTGGGTGTACGGCGAGAGCCTAGGCCGGCGCGCCGGGAGCGCCCGCAGCGAGCAAGAAATAGCGGAATTTGTTGGTGAAGGCCTGGAATTTACCGTGCATGAGGTGGAGGTCTGCAGACACTGCCGGTGGAATCATTTGTTGCGTTCTGCAACGGCTTTTAACGCGTGTTAGTTTTCGACGCACCGCCTTAGGCAGTAAGCTGCAATTATTTAGTTTGTTACCAGGGATGAATGAGGACACGAATTAGTGACCGAGAAGGAATCTACTGGCGAGTCCACTAAGGTGGACCGCCGTAAAGAAGGCGAAGAACCCAAAAAGCGCCGCATTTGGCCGTGGGTCGTTGTGGCTCTCCTAGTGGTTTTTGTGGCACTGCCTGCAGGCCTTTTTGGCTATGCCTATTCGCAATACACCGTTCCGGAGCCCAAAGAGCTGGCCAATAACCAGGTCTCTACCATCTATGCCTCCGATAACGATACCCAGCTGGCGCGTTTGGTACCGCCGGAAGGCAACCGCACGCACGTGACCTTGGATGAAGTACCCGTCTTTGTCCAGGACTCCGTGCTCGCCGCTGAGGACCGCGACTTCTGGGAAAACTCCGGCTTTTCCTTCACCGGTTTGGGCCGCGCGGTACTGGGTAAGGTCACCGGCAATGACACCGCCGGCGGTGGTTCCACGATTACCCAGCAGTACGTGAAAAACACCCTGGTGGGCAACGAATACTCCTACGTTCGTAAAGCGCGCGAGCTCATCTACTCCATCAAGATGACCAATGAGTGGGAAAAAGAAGACATCCTCAACGCCTACCTGAATACGGTCTACTTTGGCCGCAATGCCTACGGCATCCAGGCTGCATCTAATGCCTATTTTGATAAGGACGCCAAGGACCTCACCCCTGAGGAAGGCGCCATGCTCGCCGGCCTTATCCAGTCGCCGTCTGGCCTGGACCCGCGCGTGAACCAGGAAGGTTCCGAAAACCGGTGGAACTACGTGCTTGATGGCCTCGTGGACATGGGCGATCTCAGCAAGGAAGAGCGCGATGGAATGGTCTTCCCGGAGACCCGCTACCCCTCTGAGTATTCGGCATATACGGAAGCCCCGGGTGCCAATGGCCACATTAAGGACCAGGTCATCCGCGAGCTTGAAGAGGTGGGAATTACGGAAAATCAGGTCTCTACCGGCGGCCTGCGCATTACCACCACCATCGATATGAACGTGCAAAACAATACGGTGCAGGCAGTCGATGACCAGCTGGCGCCGCTACAAGAGGATGCCCGCGCAGCTTCTGTAACCATTGACCCGAAGACGGGTGCGGTGCGCGGATACTTTGGCGGGCATGATTCCAACGGTTGGGATTACGCCAACTCCCCGTTGCAGACCGGTTCGACCTTCAAAATTATGGCGCTTGCCGCTGCACTGCAGCAGGGCATTAGCTTGGATACCAACTACTCCTCGGCGCCGTACCAGCTGCCGGGCTCCGATCTGGTCACCAACGTGGGCGGCGGCTGTGGCGTATGCGACCTGCGCGAGGCCACCAAGCAGTCCCTGAACACCTCTTATTTGCGCCTGCAGAGCGATCTGAAGAACGGCACCCAGGACACCGCGGATATGGCCCACGCTTTGGGCGTTGCCCGCTCGCTGCCGGGCATCGAAAAGACGCTGACTGAAAACGGCAAGCAGCCTTTCGAAGGTGTGGTCTTGGGCCAGTACCAGTCCCGTCCGTTGGACATGGCAACCGCGATGTCTACTCTTGCGAACCAGGGTGTCTGGCACAACCCGCACTTTGTGCAGCGCGTAGAAAATGCCGCAGGGGAAGTTCTGTATGAACACCCAGACGGTGAGGGCGAGCGCCGCGTTTCCGCCAATGTGGCCAATAACGTCCTTGAGGCCATGGGGCCAGTGGCAGCATGGTCCAACGGCTCGCTGGCGGGCGGACGTGCTTCGGCATCTAAGACCGGTACGACCCAGCTCGGTGATTCGGGAACCAATAAGGATGCATGGATGGTCGGTGCCACCCCGCAGCTTGCCACCGCCGTGTGGGTAGGTACGGCCGATAACACCTCTGCCATTTTCGACCAGTATGGCGGCATCATGTACGGCGCTGGCGCACCGACGAAGATCTGGAAGTCCGTATTGGATAACTCCTTGGCGGACCAGGAATTCCAGCAATTCCCCACTGCTTACCCGGTGCGCTTCGGCACGGTTTCTGCCGGCGGCGGTCCGGCCTACAACCCAGGTGGTAGCGCCGGCGGGCAAAGCACCCAGAACTACACTGGTCCAGCGCAAAATGGCACCCCTGAAGAAGAGACCAGCCCAGCACCTGCGGAAAGCCCGGATGCGGGTCGCGATGCCCCGTCGCAGCAGCCGGAGAACCAGGGAGGCAATAATGGAAACGGCGGCAATAGGGGAAATGGCGGCGGCAATAACGAGCCAGCCCCACCCGAAGCTCCGTCTTTAGATGACATCCTTGACCGCGAAGGCGGCCTGGCTGACCTCTTAGGCTAAGCAAGGAGCGGTACGCGTGAGCCAAGACCAGCGCTTGTCCGCCGCAGACGAACCAATGGCGCGAGGCGTCATAGAGTTCTTGGGCGGGCCGAGGGGACGCTTTGCCCGGGATAGCCGCGCGCAGTGGTGGACCCCGCTGCGCGCGCTCATCGCGGTAGCCTGGATTTTCTTGGCCGGTGGGTTCTTATCCAAGGCAAATTGCGCCGCTGGTACTCGCGGCGAAGACGGCACCATCAATCTTGATTGGTCCGCTAACCGCCAGTACACCTCTTTTTGCTATAACGACATCGTCCCGCTTTATGAAGGCCGCGGATTAGATCAACCGGGCTTTCCCTACGCCTTTTCCTGGCAGGAAGATGGCCTGACCCGCTACATGGAATACCCGGTATTGGCGGGGATGTTCCAGGGCCTGATGGGCTGGATTGCGCGCCATACTTATGGGCTCGTGGAATGGGCTGGGGTGCCCGCCGCTGGCTGGTACTTTGGGCTCACCGCCATGGTCATGGCCTGCACCTGGGTCGGCGTCATCTACATGGTTTACCTCTTGGTGGGAAACCGCACGTGGGACACCATCCTGGTAGCCGCCAGCCCGTTGATTATCATCCATGCCTTTAGCAATTGGGATATACCTGCCATCGCCTTTGCCGTCGGCGCGCTACTGGCCATTAGCCGCCACCGCCCTTGGCTCGCCGGCATCCTCATCGGCCTTGGAACCGCATTCAAATTATGGCCGATATTTCTGCTCGGTGCGTTTTTCGTCCTTGCCTGGCGCAGTCGCCGCTGGGACGCTTTTGCCAAGGTCGCCGTCGCTACGGCTGCCGCTTGGTTCGTGGTCAACCTTCCCGTTGCCTTGAAATACCCGGACGCCTGGGCGGAATTTTTCCGCCTGAACCAGGAACGCGGCGCGGAATGGACCACCCTGTATGCGCTGATTAGCCGGAATCTGGACATTTCTTTCAGCCAGGACTTTTTGAATACTTTCTCGCTCGTGGCATTCATCTTCTTGTGCGCCGGTATTGCCTTGGCCGGCTGGCGCAGCCCGCTTACCCCGCGGGTAGCGGAGTTGGTCTTCCTCATCGTCGCGGCCTTCCTGCTGGTCAATAAGGTTTGGTCCCCGCAGTATTCGCTCTGGCTCCTAGTTCCAGCGGCCTTGGCCGTGCCGCGTTGGCGGTTGGTTTTGGGCTGGGCGCTTGCCGATGCCCTCGTATGGCCCCTGCTCATGTGGCACATGCTGGGCATCGATAATAAGGGTATTCCACACGAGCTCTTGGACGTGGCGATCCTTGTGCGCGATGGATTCATCATTGCCATGGCGGTTATTGTGCTGCGGCAAATGTGGAATAAAACGGAAGATAAAGTGCGTGCGGCGCATACGGGCCGCGACCCAGTGGCGGGAGTATTTCAATGATTGTGACCATAATCGGCATGGTGTCGATCTTGTTGGGCTTTATCTGCGTTATGGCGGCCTTTTGGCTGTTTCATAACAGGGAAGATAAGCGCGGGCCCATCATCTTGGGCATCCTTGCCATTGTTTTTCTCACCATCATTCCCGCGACGTGTGCTATCTTTTTTGCCTCCACTACGACGGGATAGATTTCTTTTCGCCGGTCATTTGCGGTACTGTGGTGGGGTTGCTTGACGCAACGCACCCTCCTGCTGCATCCGCAAAGGTGATGCAGCCGAAAACGACTAGACCATAGGAGGTGATGAGGTCCGTGCGTCACTACGAAGTCATGATCATTCTGGATCCTAATCAGGATGAGCGCACCGTAACCCCGTCCCTAGATAAGTACCTCGACATCGTCCGCAAGGACGGCGGCAAGGTTGAGAACCTCGATGTATGGGGCAAGCGTCGCCTTGCATACCCTATCGAGAAGAAGGAAGAGGGCATTTACGCCGTCGTTAACCTGGAGTGCGAGCACCCTTCGGTTTCCGAGCTCGACCGTCGCCTGAACCTGAACGACACCATCCTGCGTACCAAGGTTCTGCGCACCGACAGCAAGTAGCGGATACTGGGATCAAGCACAATCCACGTAACCGATAAGGAGTAAAGACATGGCACAGGGAGATACCAATATTACGGTGGTGGGCAACATAGTTGCTGACCCCGAGCTTCGCTTCACCCCAGCGGGTGCGGCGGTAGCTAACTTCCGCGTCGCCTCCACGCCTCGTCGCTATAATTCGCAGACGAACCAGTGGGAAGACGGCGAAGCTATGTTCCTGACCTGCAACGTATGGCGCCAGGCGGCGGAGAACGTCGCCGAGACCCTGAGCAAGGGCATGCGCATCATCGTTACCGGCCGCTTGAAGCAGCGTTCCTTCCAGACCCGCGAGGGTGAAAACCGCACTGTATTTGAGATCGACGTCGATGAGGTCGGTCCGTCGCTCCGCTACGCCACCGCACAGGTAAACCGCAATCCCCGTGAGGGCGGCGGCAACTTTGGCGGCGGCGGCCAGCAGCAGCGCTCGAATAACAATAATCAGGGCGGCTTTGGAGGCCAGCAACAGCAGCAGTCGCAGCAGCAGAACCAGGCTCCTGCAGAGGATCCGTGGAACTCCGCACCGCCAGCAGGCGGCTTCGGAGGCGCTGATTCTGAACCTCCGTTCTAAGTCTGTCACCCGCAACTATTCAACTAACTCAATTGAAAGGCAGGGATCATGAAGCTGATCCTCACCGCTGCCGTTGAGAACCTCGGCGCCGCTGGCGAAATTGTTGAGGTTAAGGACGGCTACGGACGTAACTACCTGCTTCCCCGCGGCTTGGCCATCGTGGCTTCCCGCGGCGCTGAGAAGCAGATTGAGGGCATCAAGCGCGCCCAGGAAGCTCGCGAAATTCGCGACCTGGACCACGCACGCGAGGTCCGCAACCAGCTTGAGCAGCTGACGAACGTTGAGGTCAAGGTTAAGACCTCCACTTCCGGCAAGCTCTTCGGTTCCGTTAACGCAGAAGACATTGTCAAGGCCGTCTCCAAGGCCGGTGGCCCTAACTTGGATAAGCGTATCGTTGATATGCCCAAGGGCCTGGTCAAGAAGACCGGCAACTACCAGGTCGAGCTGAAGCTGCACGCTGACGTGCTCGGCAAGGTGAACTTCTCGGTCGTCGCTGCTTAAGCAGCGCTCGACGGTCCACAGACCCAAAGACAACAGCACGGCTTAAGGCCCCAAGAATTCTCTATGTGAGGTGGAGAATTCCTGGGGCCTTTTGCCTACCCAACTGGCCTGTGGATAACTGTGAAAATCTGTGGATGAATGTGGAATTCAGGGTACGGGCTCACCAAGAGTTTTGCACGACTTTACCGCTGGTCACGGCCTATTTTCCGCCACTGTGTGGGAATTTTCACACTTCGAAATAATCGCCCTGACCAGCGGTTATTATCGTTGCAGGTCACAGTGATGCCAAGTTATCCACAGTCGTGACCTCGGCAAATGAAATGCAACGATCGGCCTACCAGGTAATTCCACAAGCACCTGTGGATAACTGTGGGAGTTATGCCCAGGCAGGTAGTGTCCGGGAGCTCGTCTACACTTGGACAGCGTTACGCACGGTCTCTTTACGGACACCAAGGGGGACACATGACCAACGCGAGCTTCGATGATGAACAGCTTCCGCCGGAACCACCGGCGCCGGATAATGCCGTAGCGCGCCGGCCGCGGTACCAACAGGATCAACCGCAGCGCTACGAGGAGTATCGCCAGCCGCCGTCGGACCGGGAAGCAGAGCAGGGCGTATTGGGCGCTATGCTGCTCAGCCCCAATACGGTCATGGAGGTAATTGAAGAGCTCGAACCCGATGACTTCTATTATCCGGCCCACGCCTTAATTTATGGTGCCATGCTGGACCTCTACGCGGCGGGGCAAGACATCGACCCCCTTATCCTTTCCTCGCGGCTGGATAGGTTTAATAACCTCGAACGCGTTGGTGGTGCGCCCTACTTACACACCCTTTTGGCTACCGTTCCCACCGCGGCCAATGCCCGCTATTACGCGGAAATCGTGGCGGAAAAGGCCGTCCTGCGCCGGCTTGTGGATGCCGGTACGCGCGTGGTCCAACTGGGATTTTCTGGCACAGAGGATGCCGAGATCGAATCGGTGATCGACCGAGCCCAGCAGGAAGTATTTGCCATCGCCCAGCGCAAGACCGCTGAGGACTACCGCGTGCTGGGTGATCTGATTGATCCCACCATTGATGAGTTGGCGGCGCTACAGCAGGCGGGCGGCGTTGAATTGGGCGTGCCCACAGGCTTCATTGACTTGGATAAGCTCACCAATGGCTTGCACGCAGGCCAGATGATCATCGTGGCGGCGCGACCCGGTGTGGGTAAGTCCACGCTAGCGATGGATTTCATTCGCTCGTGCTCTCTGCAGCACGGCAAGTCCTCCGTCATTTTTTCCTTGGAAATGTCAGCCTCGGAGATCGTGATGCGCCTGCTCTCCGCGGAATCTGAGGTCAAGCTCACCGATATGCGCAGTGGTGGCGTCTCCACGGAGGATTGGGCGAAGATCGATGACACGCTTAACCGCATTCAAGATGCGCCGCTATTCATTGATGATTCCCCGAACCTCACGATGATGGAGATCCGTTCGAAAGCCCGCCGGCTCAAGCAGCAGCATGGCCTCGACCTCATTGTTTTGGACTATCTCCAGCTGATGTCTTCGGGTAAAAAGGTGGAGTCGCGCCAGCAAGAGGTCTCGGAGTTCTCGCGCCAGCTCAAGCTATTGGCCAAGGAACTTGAGGTGCCGGTGATTGCCATTTCGCAGCTGAACCGTGGACCTGAAGCCCGTAATGACAAGAAGCCGCAATTGGCTGACTTGCGTGAGTCCGGTTCCTTGGAGCAGGACGCCGATATGGTGATGCTGCTATACCGCCCAGACTCGCAAGACCGCGATAACGAGCGAGCCGGAGAAGCGGATATTATTTTGGCCAAGCACCGCGGCGGGCCCATTGACACGGTTCAGGTGGCCCACCAGCTGCACTACTCCAAGTTCGTCAACATGGCGCACGGATAAAGGACTTATAGGTCCACGACGGCCGCGGGGTCCCCTAAGCGGGGACCCAGAATTACCAGCACGATAAAGACCGCGGCCGCGACCAAGGAAAGCCACCGCCATACCGGGAAGAAGCGTTGCCCGCCCCAGTGAGCGATCGCTGCACCGATGAGCGCGCCGAGGGTATTAAAGAGCAGATCATCGATATCTGTGCGGCCTAGGGCAAAAACATATTGGGCCGTCTCCAGGGTTAAACTCAGCGCGAATCCCCAGGCAGCCGATACCTTCACGGAACGGCACAGCGTGAATATCAAAAGCCCGAAGGGGATGAAGAAGGCGGTATTGCCGGCGTATTCGAAAAGCGGCGCAAACCAACTATTGCCGGAAAATTCATCGAGGGGAACTAAATGGAGCTCGCGGACGCGCTGGTTTTCGGGCTTCCACAGGTAACCAATCTGGAAGAAAGCTTTCAGGGTGGTCAGCGCCACCATGACGCCAATCCACGCGCTAAGGGCTAATTTATCGAGCAAGGGCCTCACCCTTAAGCTCAGGCAAAGTAAATGCAGCTGTGGCGGCGATGGCGAAGGCAGCCGCAAAGAGCACGAAAAGGAATCCAGCGCCGGTCGCCGCGATGAGTGGCGGCACAACGAGCGGTGCGACGATGGAGGCGATGCGACCAAAACCGGCGGCGGCACCTGTACCACGACCGCGCAGCGCGGTGGGGTAGAGCTCCCGACCAATCGCATAAAGAGCACCCCAGGCGCCGAGGTTGAAGAAGGACAACAGGCACCCGGCGATGATGATGAATACTTCGGAGCTTGCGGTGCCATAGAGCCCGGCCGAGACGGCGGAGCCGACCAAGAACACGGCGAGGGTGACTCGCCGGCCCCAGACCTCAATGAGCCAGGCGGCGGTGGCGTAGCCCGGTAGCTGTGCCAAGGTAATGATGAGGGTGAAGCTGAAAGATTTTACGAGCGAGAACCCATCGGCAACCAGCAGGGACGGGATCCAGATGAAGGCGCCGTAATAGGAGAAATTGACGCAAAACCAAATGGTCCACAGGGCCGCCGTGCGGCGGCGCAAACCCCGACCCCAAATGGAGGTCTCGGTGGAGGCAGTGGGTTCTGGGTGGACATCGTCAAGCGGCTGGCCCGCGGCGGCCTCCTCGAAGGACGCCACAACCTCTTCGGCCTCGCCGTGGCGGCCCTTGGATTCGAGGAAGCGCACCGATTCCGGCAAGCCTAGGCGCACGTAGACCGAATAAGCGGCGGGGATGAGACCCACGGCAAAGCCCCAGCGCCAGCCGTTTTCGCCGGCGCCCACGATGAAGGTGCCGATGAGCGCGGCGAGGATCCAGCCGAGCGCCCAGAAGGCCTCGAGGAGGACTACCATGCGCCCGCGGATGCGGCGCGGTGAGAATTCGGAGATGAGTGTGGAGGCGACCGGCAGCTCCGCGCCCAAGCCCAGCCCGACGATGAAGCGGAAGATGATAAGCATGGTCAGCCCACCGGCCAGGGCGGAAGCGCCTGTGGCCAGGCCATAGACCAAGAGGGTGAGGGAGAAGACGTGGCGGCGGCCGTATTTATCCGCAAGGAGCCCGCCGAATGTCGCGCCCAGAGCCATGCCGAGGAAGCCAACAGAGGCGAGCCAGGAGGTTTGGGTGCTACTCAAATCCCAATGCACGGCCAGGGCGGCCATGATGAAGGAAATGAGCCCGACATCCATAGCATCGAGCGCCCACCCTAGGCCGGAGCCCAAGAGTAGGCGCTTGTGTTTGCTGGTGACCGGAAGCCGGTCTAATCGTTCATTGCGGCTGAGCATGCGCTAATCATAGCGCTGGGTGGAAAATTTCCGGAGACGCAGGGAATTGGAGACGACGAATACGGAGCTCAACGCCATTGCAATGCCGGCAAATAGCGGGTTCAGCAGGCCAAAGGCCGCCACGGGGATGAGAATAATATTATAGGCAAAGGCCCAGAACAGGTTGCCCTTAATGATTTGCAGCGTGCGGCGGGATAGGCGAATGGCATCGGCTGCGGACCGCAGGTCCCCATTCATCAACGTGATATCGGAGGCCTCGATGGCAACGTCGGTACCGGCGCCCATCGCCAAGCCAAGGTCCGCCTGGGCCAAGGCCGCGGCATCGTTGACGCCGTCACCAACCATCGCCACATTGTGCCCCTCGGACTGGAGCTTCTTGATGACGTCGACCTTTTCCTCCGGAACCACGCCGGCTGTGACCTCGGTGATGCCAACTTCCTCTGCCACGCGCTTGGCCGCGCCCTCATTATCGCCGGTCAGCAGGTGCGGGGTTAGGCCCAGCTGCTTCATCTGCTCTACGGCCTCAGCGGAGGTGGGCTTGACGGTGTCCCGGACCTCAATGAGCCCAGCGAGCTCATCGTCGAGGTACACCGCCACTGGGGTAGCGCCCGCGCCCTCTGCCTTGCGGAAGGCCTCAGCGTACTGGCCTAGGTCCCCACGCGGCTTGCCGACGCCCACGCGGACCCCATCCACCGTTGCTTCCACGCCAGCGGTGCTGGTGGAAAAGTCGGTGCCGGGCTCCACGTCGCGCTCGCGCGCAATGGCCTGGGCGATGGGGTGTTCGGAGTTCCGCTCGACGGCGGCTGCGTACTCGAGGACATCGCCATGCACGGCCGTAACGGACATTTCACCGGCGGTCACCGTGCCGGTCTTATCCATCACGATGGTATCGACCTGCTTGGTGGACTCGAGGATCTCCGGGCCCTTGATGAGCAAGCCCAGCTGGGCACCGCGGCCGGTGCCGACCAAGATGGCGGTCGGGGTGGCAAGGCCCAGCGCGCAAGGGCAGGCGATGATCAGCACGGAGACGGCGGCGATAAACGCCGGCGCCACGCCGCCAAAGATGAGGTGTACCAGCAGCGTGAGGACGGAAATGCCGATCACTATCGGTACAAAGACCTGCGCGATGCGGTCCACCAGGCGCTGCACGGGTGCCTTGGAGGCTTGCGCGTTGGTGACCAAGGTGGCCATTTGGGAAAGGACCGTGTCCTCGCCCACCTGGGTGGCCTTGACCTCCAACTTGCCGGAAGCGTTAATGGTGGCGCCGGTAACGGTATCGCCCACGCCCACCTCTTCCGGGACGGATTCACCGGTGATCATGGAGGCATCCACGGCGGAATTGCCGGAGACGACCTCACCATCGGTGGCAACCTTTTCGCCCGGGCGCACAACGAAGACATCGCCCACCTGCAATTGGGAGATGGGGATGCGCTTTTCCTTGCCATCCCGCAGCACGGAGGCTTCCTTCGCACCCATGGACAGCAGGGTGCGCAGCGCCTCGGACGATTGTCCCTTGGCCTTGACCTCGAACCAGCGGCCGAGGAGCAGGAAGGTAATGACCATTCCCACAGACTCAAAGTAGATATGGTCCATCTCGGCCGAGCTGGAGGACCACGACATGCTCATGGTCATGCCGGGCTCGCCGGCGTTGCCAAAGAATAGCGCGTACAGGGACCACAGGTATGCGGCCGAAGTGCCCATAGAAATTAAGGTATCCATGGTGAACGAGCCGTGCTTCAGGTTGGTCCACGTAGCGGAGTGGAAGGGGGCGCCACCAAAGATGAAGACGACGGTGGCCAGCATGGCGCAGGCCCACTGCCAGTTCTGGAACTGAAGGGCGGGCACCATGGAGACAACCATGATGGGGGCGGACAATACCGCGGAGATGATGGTGCGCCGCAGCAGGCTCTGTTGTTCGGCAGCGCGGGCATCATCAACCGGCGTGCCCTCTGCGTCTGCGTCCCCGTCCTGGTCGCCGTCATCGCTGCCGGACATATCGAAAGCGCTGTATCCGGCGCCTTCGACGACCTTGATCAGATCCGCGGGCGTAGAAGTCTCCGGATCGAACTCAATAGAGGCGGATTCGGTGGCAAAGTTTACGCTCGCCTCAACGCCGTCTACCTTGTTGAGCTTTCGTTCTACCCGGGAAGAGCAGGACGTGCAGGTCATGCCCGAGACCCCGAGATCAACGTGTGACATAGTATTCGCCTACTTAAGGGTGTATCCGGCTTCGGCTACGGCGGCTGCCACTTGCTCATCGGTGAAATCGCTACCGGAGACAGACACTGCGCCGGTGGTGTGGTCTGCAGAAACTGCCTCAACACCGGCGATTTCGCCTACCTCTTCGCGGATGGACATTTCGCAGTGTCCGCAGCTCATTCCTTCTACGGTGTAGTTCTTCGTTGCCATGACTATCATCCTTTCTCGGTGCTTATGCTTCCATGCTATACCCCCTAGGGGTATCAGGCAAGGGAGGAATTTAGGTACGGTGGGGAATAAACCACAATGTAAAGGAGTTACAACGAGTATGGCTACTATCGACGTCACTGAAGAGAACTTTGAACAGACCGTAACCGGCGAAGGCATTACGCTTGTCGATGCCTGGGCGGACTGGTGCGGCCCATGTAAGCGCTTTGCTCCTGTCTACGAGAAGGCATCCGAGGAGCACACCGATGCTACCTTTGCCAAGCTGGACACCGAGGCAAACCAGGGCCTTGCATCCGCGCTGCAGATTCAGTCCATTCCTACCCTGATGATCTTCCGTGATGGCATCCTCGTATTCCGCGAGGCTGGCGCACTGCCGCCCGCAGCGCTGGAGGATCTGCTCAAGCAGGTCAAAGACCTGGACATGGCTGAGGTTCGCCGCCAGGTTGAAGAGCAGAACGCACAGCAGGCATAGAATCTGAATTTTCAGAGCTTCCACGGCGCTTTCTGGTGAGTATCGCTAAACTCGCTAGAAAGCGTCTTTTTTATGACCAAAGGAGATAGTGATGGCTAACCCCTTCAGCAAGGGCTGGAAGTACGTGATGAGTTCTCTCGATCAAAAGATTGATGAGAACGCCGATCCAAAGGTCCAAATCCAGCAGGCGGTCAAGGCCGCCAAGGAACAGCACCAGGAAATCTCGGATCATGCGGCAGAGATCATCGGGCACAAGTCTCAGTTGGAAATGCAGATGAACCGCCTGGTGAAGTCCCAGCAGGATTACCAATCCCAAACCGAGCGCGCCTTGGAGCTCGCGGATTCCGCTGAGGACCCCCAGAAGGCGAATGAGTACAACCAAGCCGCTGAGGTAGTGGCTTCCCAGCTCGTCGCGGTGGAGCAGGAACTAGAAGACGTCAAGCAGCAGCACGCGGCGGCGGAGCAGGCGGCTGAACAAGCCAAGAACCAGCAAAAACAATCCGAGGCCCGACTCAAGGAGCAGCTGGCACAGGTGAGCCAGTTGGAAGCGCAGGCGGATCAGGCCGCAATGCAGGAAAAGAATGCGGAAGCACTCGATTCCATGAACGAGCTCAAGCCCGATGATTCCGTGCCGAGCCTGGATTCCGTCCGCTCCAAGATTGAAAAGCGCTATGCCGATGCGCTTGGTGCACAAGAGTTGCAGCAGGCAACCGGTGGCGACCGCATGAGTGAGATTCAAGCGGCCGGCAACGACATGAAGGCCAGCGCGCGGCTAGATGCGCTGCGCGCCGATATGGCCAAGAAGAAGGAAATCGAATCCGGGGATTAATTCTCGCGGCGGATATTAATTAGCACGCCGCGGATTCCTGAGTGGAACCCATCGCGCAAGTTCACGCGCTGGGTTTCCGTCAGGGTGTATTCATGCAGGGTTTCGCAGGCGAACTGCAGCAGCGGGCGGTCGATTTCCGGCGGTAATCCGCCGCCAGACAGTAAGTGGGCTTGGTCGCGCTGCTCTGAGTTGGCGGCATTATCAAACCACCACGATGCGTACTGCTGGCCCACATCGAATGGGGACTGGAACCCGGCAGAGCTCCAGACCTCTTCTGGCAGCGGGACGTACTTCGAGCGCAGCTTGCGCCGCGGTGCCATCATTGACGGCTTCGGCGCAGGCTTTGGTGCTGCTTGATCGGTAGCCTCGGCCTCTTCGGCAGGGCCCTTCTCCGCTTCTGCAGTGGGCTTGTCTTGCTCTTGTGGGGTTGGGGTTGCGGCCTGCTGTGCGCTTTGAGGCGGCGCAGGCTTTGGGGCAGGCGCCGGCGTCGGCTTTTCCGGGGTGCCGAATGCGGTTTCCACCTCGGAGGGCTCCTCGCACTCGTCGCAGTGCTCGGCTCCTGGAAGCTCCTCTTCTGCTTCCTCTGCCTTCTGCGCTGCATCGCGGACCACTGGGGGAAGCGGTCCCTCGAGGACCTGCAGCTCCATGGAATCCGCGAAGTCCTCGCGCGGATCCAAGATGGTGGTGGAATCGCACGTATGGCGCAGCGCTGCGGACATGGAATCCCAGCCAAACCCGTACAGGTGCACGCGGATGCCATTGTCCACGGCGGTCTGCGCGCCGGGAATCATGTCCGCGTCGCCGCTGACCAGCACAAAGTCGGTGAACTGGTTCTTCACGGCGGCCATGACCATATCGGCCACGAGCCGGGTGTCTACGCCCTTTTGGGTGCGTCGCTCGCCCCATTCAATGAGTTGTCCCGTGCGCAATTGCACGCCCTCGCAGGTGCGAAGGGCGCGTTGGTAGCGGTGCGGACCGGTATCCGGGATTCCGTCGTACCAGTATTGGCGTTGAATCGGGTTGCCTAATTGCTCCTCGATCATTCCGCCCATGGTGCTGACCACCTCGGGCAGATCGATTTCTAGCTGCGCGCGGGCCCCCGTTTCCCAGGAGTTATAAAAGCTCGCGAGCAGGTATGAGGCATCGACAAAGACAAGTGTGCGTTCAAGCATGGCTCCTAAGTTCCGTTCTAATTGTTCTAAATAAAATTCTTTGTTACCTCCAGTGTGCCTTATTCACCCCGAAACGTCGATCACAATTCGCTAATTCCCAGCATATTGGCCGCAAATGAAAAGTTTTCGGTGACCATTGCGGCGTCGGCAAGTGTGTTATATGGTTAGTTACACAACTAACTAAGTAACTAACGAGCCGAAGGTGATGATGGATAACTCCACGCAGCCGCTCTTTCGGCAGATTGCGTCCTTGGTGGAAGACACCATTGTGGACGGCACTCTGGCGGAGGGCGATAAGGCACCTTCCACCAATGAGTTGGCGGATTTCCACAACATCAACCCCGCAACCGCGCGGAAGGGGATCACCCTCTTGGTGGACCTAGGGGTGCTGGAAAAGCGGCGGGGCATCGGCATGTTTGTGGCCGAGGGTGCATCGCGTGCCATCCGCGAGCGCAGGCGAGGCGACTTTGCCGCGGAATATATGGCCCCGCTTGTCGATGAAGCAGTTCGCTTGGGCTACAACCGCGCCCAGCTCCATGACCTTTTCGATCGGGTTGCAGAAAGCAGAGGAATGTACTCATGATTACTACCCGCGATTTCACCTTTTCCGCAGGTCTTACCCATGGCTTGGTGGGCCGCAACGGAATTGGCAAGACCACCTTATTGCGAAAAATTGCCGGCCAAATTCAATCCGGTCGCATCACGGTCTTCGACCGCCAGCCCTTTGATAACCAATCCGTACTCAACCGGGTAATCCTCATGGGCATCGACAATCCGCTGCCGGATTCGTGGGGTAGCAAGAAGCTCGGCGCCGTCGGCCAGGCGCGATGGCCCAACTGGAATGCGGAGCAATATGACGACCTCATCGCCGGCTTCGACATCCCAAATAAGGCGTATTCCGCGCTCTCGCGTGGACAGAAATCGGCATTGGGATTTGTTTTCGCCGTTGCCTCTGGCTGCGAAATAATGCTTTTGGACGAGCCTTATCTGGGTCTCGACCTGCCACGGCGCGAACTCTTTTACCAGGTCCTCCGGGAAGAGCACGGTCGCACCATCGTGGTATCCACCCATCACCTCAATGAAATAGAGGGGTTGTTGGACACTATTTCCCTCATGGGGGAGAGCCCTATCAGCGGTCCAGTGGATGAATTTGTTGATTCCTTCCTGGAAATCAGCGGGCCCGAGGAGGCCATCTCCGCGGCCGTTTCCGCCCTTGACCTGCCGGTATTGGAGCGCGCTTCAACCAGCCTGGGAGACCAAGTGCTTGTCGATGCCCGCACTACCTCGCCCGATCCCGTCTTCCGCTATGCCAACGAACATCATCTCCGGGTAGCAGAGGTATCACTTGAAAAGGCTGTCCGAGCATTGGAGGAGCAGTCATGAAACTCTTATGGCACACAACGGAATGGGTCTGGGTAACAGTCCTATTCTTCATTGCGCTTTATCCTGTACTTTTTGGCGAAAAGTGGGGAACTGTCACCTTGCTCTTGCCCCTTGTGCCCATCCTGACGTATCAACCCAGTTTTGATAAATACCAAGTACTTGGCCTGAGCTCACAGATATGGAATGAACACCGCCGGATTATCGTCACGGTTTTTGCTGTTGTGGCCATGGCAGGAGCGGCTGCACGGCAGGGCTGGTGGGCGTTGGCTGTTTATGCGGCGGCTTTGGCATGGGCGCTGTGGCGGAAACCAACCCCAACCAGGACGGGGTACTCGACGACCCCTTTGGGAATTGCATCCAAGCTTGGGCGTTTCCCGCCGACGCTCGACGCGCAGGCTGTATACCGCCGCCAGGTCCGCATGTGGCTGATGGTCGTCGTATTCTTAGCCATCAACGTTGTGCTTTCGCTAATGAGCACGCTGTGGGAACCGATGGAATTCATCGCTTTCATTGCTTGGTCACTCTCCGCCGTTTTCATCAGCCAGCCCATGGGCATATTGCGGGATACGCTCAGGGATTATGTCACCCTCGGCGGCACGCGTCGGCGCTGGGCTTCCATGACCGCAATGACGGGGCTCATCCTCATCCTTGGTTGCGCCGCCGTAGGGTTAGCCCTTTCCTTCTGGGGGAACACAATCGAGGTCGCCGCCGGCATGACCGCCATCGCGGGCGTCACCGTCCCGGGACTTATGTACCTCGAGTTCCTAGAGAAGAGGACCCTTGGAGTTTTAGTCGCGTACCTCCTCGGTATCGCAGCACTGTTATGGCTTTTCGCCCAAGGCTATATCTCGGCCGCGGTGGGGATGTTTATAAGCCTTGGCATCTACGCCGTATGGGCCGTAACTCTGCCGATATATGCACGCCGCATAAGCAGCCTGTGGAGGAAAGGCTTTGCGGGCTGGCTTGGCATGAGATAAATGCGTTCGAAACCAGGAGTGACCAGCGAGTTTGTGAAAGTTTAAAGCGGTGTGTAACTTAATACGAGTCAGCGCGACCGACAGCGCCCCACAGAGACAAGAATTTGTTTCTGGCTGAAGCGGCGATAGGAAAACAGGCCCTGACAAAAAATAACTTTTTACTCGCAACGAGTTCCATGCTTTAGAGCATGTAGCTGTTGTGTGGTGACGATGTCTGAGAACTCAATAGTGTGCCAATGTACTTATTTTTTATTTTTGTGTGCATGGTTGTGTGTTGATTGGTCTGTTGGCC
>NZ_JBEHFM010000012.1:0-82060 GCF_040225675.1 Corynebacterium sp. KPL2680 | reverse complement strand
TAGCGCCTGATGTCTTTGAAACCAAGTCTTCGGCTATACTGACCACAGCAGCATAGCTAGCCCCCGATGTGTCCACTGTCCGGGGGTCAGGCCCCCCACCGTCAGTTACAGATACACCACGCTACTGGACGCAACCATTCAAAGGTGAACTGTGCTGTCGTGTTTTAGGCTAATGCGCGCGCGGGGGTTTCGCAATACTCTCACGCTGGGACGCTCGCCATTCCTCCCTTGCTACAGGTAAGAGTTGTGCAGTCGTGTGATGCCGTCTTATATACAGACGTCACCCCCTGCCGTATGGCTAAACTATGGAAAATATATGTTTCCGAGCATGTAGCACTACCTGCAGCTTTTATCTTTTGGTTAAATCGTCACCCCTCCCGATTTCTGGATAAAACAATCGCGACCACGATCAATGCCGCGCCGACCATTAGCTCGTCACTATGCACACTCAGCCATGAGCAGCTGGCGGCAATGGACGCTATTAATGCGATGAATACCAGCCCGGCTTTCGGTAAAGTGAAGCGTCTTAGGCAGAGTTCAACCCTTCCTTAGCTGAGGTAGGAACTAAACCCCGGACGCTTCATCCCCCTAGGCGTGTTCCGTTTAGGTTAGGTCGGAAACGAGAAAAGGGCATCAAGGGCGGATTTCAATAACTCCTTGTGGCGGGATTCTGAATCCAAATCTCCCTGACACTCTCAAGGCGTCACAACTCCATAGTTAAGAGCTACTTAACCCTTATGTACCCTTTTTGATAGATGCACCAATTTGGCCACAGTACCCGCATGAGTACTGTGGCCAAGTTTTGGAAGACAGTTTAGCAAGATCCTATCACTTTTTATCAAGTGATTAATAAACTGCTAGCTCCACTTAAAACACCGATCATGCCGCTGCTCGACGAAAGACTATATGGTTATTGGGCCAGAAAAAGTAGCAGATGGCTAGGAACGCCACGACTATTCGCCCAACCAAGCTAGGGAAGAAAGCTGTAATAGCTATCGTTGCAGCAAAGAGGAAAATGGAACGCACACGATGCATCCAAGGAGATACCGCTTTTTCACCCATGATCATGGAAATACCAAAAAGGATTACTCCCAATATTGAATAGAGCCACAAATATCCAGAATTGAAAAAGTGCTCAACTCCATGTTTCTCAATAATATCCGAGGGGAATATAGTGACAAAAGCCCACAGAGATTCTGGAAAGCGAATAAACTTTGGATCTTTATCCGTCCGCATTAGTCATCCTCAATCTCTGCGGTAATTGGCGGAAATCCCCACTTAGAGTACCAGGTAATACCTTTACCCTGCGCGACCGCCCCTGTGATTTTAGTAGCGAGATCGACAAAGTAAGTTGCCCCAAGAAGGCCGGCAGCGCCAGAAATAGCAGCTCCGATCGGCCCGCCTGCTACAGCACCCCAAGCAAAGAATGCCGCCTCAAGAGCAGCTGGCCCTTCCATTGCCGCTGCGGTAAGAGTTGCAGCCGTCCCAACCGTCAAATCGCTATTTGATATGTCGCCGAGCTTGTGATCATATGTAGTGACAATTTTTGGCTCGTTTTCCTTGTGCTGAACAATGCTTTCATCCTCAGCAAGCACTGAGTGGAAAAAACTGACATCTTTGTCTTCGAAACCATAATCACTACGAAGCTGATCATCGTTGAGATCGGACTTGAGGTTACCCTCATCGTCGTAATCAATATGTTCACCGACGTTACTAATTAGCTCAAGCTGCTTCTTCTCTTCAGGAGTGATCTCCTTAAGAGACCTATCAAATTGCTCTTCAGACCAAACAGGAGTTTTCTCTGCTTGTTCAACCGTTTCGGCAGAAGCTGCGGGGGCAATACCTGCAGTGATTAGAGACACAACTGTCAGAAGTGCGACTCGATTCATGATAGAACCTTTCTGTATCGATAGGCGGAACAAATCTAGGATACACGCCATCCTGACATCCCGCTTCTCAGATGAGCCGCATCCTACAGCATGTGGAATACTCTCGCTGGTGGAATGAGAATTGCGGGATTCCCGATGTTTCATAAATGAGAGTTCTCGCCTGTGATAGGTTCAATCAAAATGATATTCGCGAATTGCTCCGAGTAGCCAACACGGCTTTGAGCCATTCAATAAGCCCGAACCCGGTAGCTCCAGGGGCAAGCTCGAAGGTGCTGCGCCGGACGAAGGAGCCATCGGCGGGGACTGCTCGAACAGCCACCAGGTTTTCCCGTCGGTGAGGATTCCGTTGTAGCGGGAACCATCTTGGCTCATGTGGGTAGTGACGTAGCCAGCGAGTTGGTTGATGTAGTCCGCGTCGGCGCTCTCGTTGGTGAGCCGCTTTTTTACTTCGATGACAGTGGCTCCGGTGGCGATGTCGATTCGTCGGTGAGAACCATCACCGATCTGCTCTTCCAACCGTGGGGTATCCAGGTCGAAGTCGGCGGTAGTCAGCAGGGTCTTGATGTCGGACTGAATGTCAGCTTCAGTGCGCTCAGTGGCGTCTGGGGACGCCAGGCGAGTGATCAGGGATTGTGGTGTGGTCATGGCTTTCTAAGGTGGGTAGGTAAGTCTTAGTTGTTGATTCTTTCACAACGCACCCGTAACAAGGGCTGGTTGGTGGCAACCAAATCTTTGATTTGGGCGGCAGCCCAACGAGCCGCAAGGCGAGGCGGGAGTATAAACCATAACCCACAATATGACGGTTCTGTTGGTTGATCGGCTGGGGATATAGATCTACAGGGATATAGTTATAAGCCACCTGGGAAAATAGGTAAACCCCTGTGTATAACTAGCAAGATGATGGCAGATCAGCGCAAAGTGCTTTCAGGTAAAAAGAAAGCGCGCCGGAGGGCGCTAGTCTTCTGTGTTCTGTCTAGTCGAGTTCTGGACGAGACGGCCGCTGTCGGACTGAGGTGACTGTCTTGATCAACGTGACACCGGTCAGTATTGGAGGTAATTCCAGCGTTAGGCCACACACAGAATGTCATGAATGGCCTTCTTGATGTCGTTGCGAAAGTTTCTTCGCTCTACCGCAGTAGTCCATTTTGTCGAAAAGTTCTCGGCGATCATATCCGAGGTGAAGGTGTAGGCTTCCCGATTGTTTTAGCGGTACTGTTGCAAAGTTGGGCGGAGAGCAGCGAAGACTCAGTTTCTCATTCCCTGACGGCCGCTGCGTGTGGGCGTTGTTAGGCCGTCTCGAAGACCTGGTTGACGATCACCGCGTCCGGGTTCGGTTGCCCGTAGGCAAACATCGCGCCTAGCCCTTTCCGCAATGAGTGCATCGCCTCCATCCCTTTCAACGTCCGATATGCAGATATCCGGTTCTTAAACGCGCCTTTTGGCCCGAGGATCCGCTTCAGCCGACCATGGTCGCCTTCCAGGATGTTGTTGAGGTATTTCACCTGCCGGTGTTCCACTGTTGGCGGGCAGATTCCCTCTGACTTTAACTCGGCGATTGCCCTGGCTAGGGAGGGTGCTTTATCGGCGTTGATCACTCTGGGATACCCGGCTGACGCATTGGATCTGACGGCCTTGGCCAGGAAACACTTCGCTGCGGCCACGTTCCGATTCGAAGAGAGGTAAAAGCCCAAGGTCTGGCCACCGGCGGTGATCGCCCGATAGAGGTAGCACCACCTGCCGCCAACCCGAGAGTGTCAGGAAGTTTGTGTGTGAGGCTCTGATCTAGAAGGAGTTTCACAGATAATGACTACTGTGTCACCGAAGAAAAACCATGACCCGGCGAGGGTCAACGACATCAGTGAGAAGCTGATGGAAAATCCTTAAGCTCGCCAGCTTGATCGGCGAGCTGTCGACGTCCACCGATGACGCCAGCGAGCTGGTCAAAGGCCTGTTGCAGGCTTCGATTAACGCTGGTCTCCAGGCAGAGATGGATGCGCATTTGGGCTATAGCCATTCCGACCGCAAGGCCAAAGCCCAGGTGGAAACCGCACAGAGCAGCAATCACCGCAACGGGTCGTACACCAAAACCGTCAACTCTGGCTACGGCGCGGTGGAAGTGACCGTGCCCAGGGATCGCGCCGGCACGTTTACTCCCCGGATGATGCCCAAGGGCACACGTCGGCTCACAGAGCTCGACGACATGATTATCTCGCTGTACGCCGGCGGGATGACCGTGCGCGATATTTGCCACCATCTCGCAACCACCCTCGGTGTGGATATGAGCCCGGATACGATCAGCACCATTACCGACGCGGTCTTGGAAGAGGTCATGATCTGGCAAAACCGCCAGCTCGACGAGTTCTATCCGGTGATCTTCCTCGACGCGCTACGCGTTAAAATCCGCGATGGCCACCGCGTGGTCAACAAGTCCTGCTACATGGCGGTTGGTGTCGACATGGACGGCATCAAGCACATCCTGGGATTGTGGATCGCGGACAATGAAGGCGCCGCATTGTGGGCATCGGTGTGTGCGGATCTGGCTAACCGCGGTGTCCAAGACGTGTTCATCGTGTGCTGCGACGGGCTCAAAGGCCTGCCGGAAGCCGTGGAGGCAACCTGGCCGAATTCCATGGTGCAGACCTGTATTGTGCACCTGATTCGGGCTGCGAACCGGTGGGTGTCCTACCAGGACCGCAAATCAGTCTCCCGCGTACTGCGTGAGGTCTACACAGCCGCTAACGAGGACACTGCACGTGCCAGCCTGGATGCCTTCGAGGCCAGTGAACTTGGCCGGAAATACCCCCAGTCGGTCAAAGTCTGGCGGGACGCATGGGAGCGGTTCGTGCCGTTTCTGCAGTTCCCGCCAGCGGCGCGGCGAGTGCTCTACACCACCAACTCGATCGAATCGCTCAACGCCCAACTGCGTAAAGCTACCCGTAACCGGGGGCAATTCCCGAACGATACTGCCGCACTGAAGACGCTGTGGCTGATGATCTGCGACATCGAAGACAAGCGCGCTGCCCAGCGAGCGAAGAAAACAAAACGCGACGTTGAATGCAACGGCTATATTGAAGGAGCGAAAGCCACCGGGTGGAAACAAGCCATCAACCAACTAGCTGTGGCCTACCCCAACCGATTCGCGGATTACTTGTAAACCAAGCCCCCGCACACAAAGAATCGGACACTCTCCCGTGGGACACAATTTACCAGCGAGCAGCTCTGGGAGGTGTGCCGCAATTTGGGCATTGCTCAATCCGTGGGGCGTACCGGAGTGTGTTTCGATAACGCGATGGCTGAGTCGTTCTGGTCGACGCTTAAGACCGAGTTCTACGACCGGAAGCGCTGGGCCACCCGCGATGCTGCGCGTCAGGCTGTGGCTTGCTGGATTGAAGTGGTCTACAACCGTCGACGTCGGCACTCCGCCCTCGGGATGGTCAGCCCCGTCGATTTCGAGAACCACACCAGCCTAACCACCAGCAGAAAAGAATTAGCTGCCTAACCACTAGGTAGCTCTACTACGTGTCCACGATTTGCGGGCAACCCTAACGCCCACACCGCGCACTAGGACGACACACCCCACACCACAGCTACACCACCGGCACAAAAGCCAGCCCCAACGACAATCCCACACAAGAATGGCGCACCAGAAAAGACATCGTCTGGGACAACGGCAAAGTCACCGTCCGCTACGCCGGCAAACTCTTCCACCTAGGCATCGGGCGCGCATTCAAGAAACAAAAAATCCTCATGGTCATCGCCGACAACCACATCACCACATCACTAGCTGCGACCGGAGAAATCATCACCGAGCACTACATCGACACAGCCCGCGACTACCAAAAGCCCTACTGGAAAAAGGCGACCCACCCCTAGACCCAAAACACGAAAAACCGGCACCCCAGAACAAAAACGACTGAGATGCCGGTTTGTCAACTATGTCGCGACTGACCTGTCAAGCATGTCGCGACTCATGACAATGGCGGAGGATGTGGGATTTGAACCCACGAGGGGCGTGAACCCCGCACGCGTTCCAGGCGTGTGACATAGGCCGCTAGTCGAATCCTCCGAGAAGAAACATTAGCAGCCGTGGCAATTAGAATGCCAATCGCCTGGTCAGACGTAATTTCTGGGCAATTATTGGGCTTCGGTGGGGCAGGGTGGCGCGCTTACCGTACTGCTGCCGCTTACCGATGCCGCCCGCAGCCTCCGTCTCGCTCCGAGAGACGCGTATTTGGCTAATGTGGCCCGCGGGCGTTAGAGTAAAGGCAGGATTCCGCGTGGCGTCCATCCTCTGAACTCCCCCAGGGCAGGAATGCAGCAAGGGTCAGGAGGCTCTGACGGGTGCGCGGGGTCCCTTTTTTATGCAGGGTGCGTTAGTATTGGTGGCTAAACGTCGCACCACACTACGGAAGGTAGACATACTAATGTCGCTTCTTACTCTGGAATCGTCCGCCTTGGCAGAACTTGCCGCGAAAGTCCGCGAAGAATACGCGGACCTGAAAGCAAAGGGTCTCAAGCTGGATCTGACCCGTGGCAAGCCGTCGAAGGCGCAGCTCGATCTCTCCAATGCGCTGTTGTCGCTGCCAGGTGAGGGAAACTACACTGATTCTGAAGGCGCTGACCTGCGCAACTACGGCAACCTGAAGGGCGTAAAGAAGCTGCGCGAGCTGTGGGGCGAGCTTACCAATATTGACCCGGAGCTCTTGCTGGCCGGCGATAGCTCCTCGCTCAACATCATGTTCGACCTCATTTCTTGGGCCTATACCTTCGGTACCAACGATTCGCCGCGCCCGTGGAGCGAGGAAGAAAACGTCAAGTGGATCTGCCCCGTGCCTGGCTATGACCGCCACTTCGCCATCACGGAACTCTTCGGCTTCGAGTTGGTGACGGTGCCGATGGAAGACGACGGCCCAGATGTCGAGGCCATCGCGAAGCTCACCCAAGACCCGCAGGTCAAGGGCATGTGGCTCATTCCCATGTTCTCCAACCCCACCGGCGTACTCATCTCGGAGGACAAGACCCGCCGCCTGGCGGAAATGGACACCGCGGCGCCCGACTTCCGCATTGTGTGGGATAACGCCTATGCCGTGCACACGCTGACAGACGAGTTTCCGGAAGTCTTGCCGGTGCTGGACATCGCCAAGCAGGGCGGGCACCCCAACCGCTTCTGGGCCATGTCCTCGAGCTCCAAGGTCACCTTCGCGGGCTCTGGCGTGAGCTTTTTCGGGTCCTCGGCAGAGAACCTCGACTGGTACTTGGAGCACGCGGGCATCCGCGGCATTGGGCCGAACAAGATTAACCAGTTCGCCCACGCCGAGTTCTTCGGGTCCGCGGACGGCGTGCGCGAGCTGATGCACCGCCACGCCGAGCTGTTGGCGCCGAAGTTTGCCGCCGCGCGCCGCATCCTGGATGAGCGCCTAGGTGAGTACGGCGTCGCGGAATGGACCGACCCGGAGGGCGGCTACTTCATCTCCATGGACGTCGTCGACGGCACCGCCACCCGCGTGTGGGAGCTGGCCAAGGACGCCGGCATCGTGCTCACCAAGGCGGGCGCGGCCTACCCGCACGGACGCGATGAGAATGACCGCAATATCCGCCTTGCGGTGTCGCTGCCGCCGCAGGAGGAAATCGAGGAAGCCATCGACGGCGTTGCCACCTGCGTGCTCCTGGCGGCCATCGAAAAGGCGGAGGGCTAAAATCAACGCCGATGAATCCGCCGTGTGGCTCAGCGAGGTCATCCCGGCCCCGCTGGAGTTCCGGTACGTCGACGGGCGCAGGCTGGGTTTAGCCACGCTTGCCGATGCCCAATCCCTCGCCCTCACCACCACCTTCAACGACGTCGATACCGGCCTGCGCAGCGATGCCGAAGGCCTAGATGTGCGCTGCGAACTCGTCACTGTGGCGCGCGTGGGCCAGCCCGAAGTCGCCGCCGCCGTGGGGGCTGCGGCCGCGAAGTTGGAGAAGGCGGGCGGCCTCTTGCCCGCGCAACCCGGTGTCTTGCTGCCGTCACTTTTGGATCTCCCCGGCGAGCAGACCGTGCACCACGGGCTGCTCATCGCCCCGTACCTCTGGGGCGGGCAGACGCCGCAATACCGCGAGGAGAACCGCCTGACGCTCGTGCTGCAGCTGGTCATGCTGATGGATGCGGAATATGCGTTTGGGGTGGAAGAGGGCGTCGGCAAGCTGCAGGAAGCCGTGGCCGAGCAGGGCATTGACCTGCTGGACTGGTCGCGCGAGGGTTAGCCGGTAAACTGGCTAACCGTGGCTTTATACCGGAAATACCGTCCAGCAACGTTTGCCGAGGTCGTGGGGCAAGAGCAGGTCACCACGCCGCTATCTGCCGCCCTCGACGCGGGGCGCATCAACCACGCCTACCTCTTTTCCGGCCCGCGCGGCTGCGGTAAGACGTCTTCGGCGCGGATTATGGCCCGCTCGCTCAACTGCGAGCACGGGCCCACCTCGACGCCGTGCGGCAAGTGCGATTCGTGTGTGTCGCTCGCGCCCGGCGGCCCGGGCAACCTGGACGTGACGGAGCTCGACGCTGCCTCGCACAATGGCGTGGAGGACATGCGCGAGCTGCGCGACCGCGCCTACTATGCGCCGGCGGAATCGCGCTACCGCATCTTCATTATCGACGAGGCGCATATGATTTCCCCGTCCGGCGCCAATGCGCTGCTCAAGGTGGTTGAAGAGCCGCCCGAGCACGTGATTTTCATCTTTGCGACGACGGAGCCGGAAAAGATCATCGGCACCATTCGCTCCCGTACGCACCACTATCCCTTCCGCCTGCTTACCCCGCCCGCGATGAAGGGGCTGCTGCAAAAGACCGTGGCTTCCGAGGGCGTGCAGGTTGAAGACGCCGTCTATCCCATGGTCATTGAGGCAGGCGGCGGTTCCCCGCGCGATACCTTGTCGCTACTGGACCAGCTTTTGGCTGGTGCGGGGCCCGATGGCCTGACCTATGACCTCGCGCGCCCGCTGCTGGGCGTTACGGACGTCACGCTTCTCGATGACACCATCGCCACCCTCGCCGAGAACGACAAGGCCGGCCTTTTCGCACAGATCGACAACGTCATCGAGGCCGGCCACGACCCGCGCCGGTTTGCGGTGGATCTGCTCGACCGTTTGCGCGACCTGATGATCCTGCAGGCCGTGCCGGGGGCTATCGATGCCGGCCTGGTTTCCGCGCCCACCGACCGCGCCGAGGTGCTCACCTCCCAAGCACAGCGTTTTTCCGGCCCCCAGCTGACCTATCTTGCCTCGACGGTCAATGACCGCATCAGCGATCTGACCGGGGCCACCTCGCCGCGCCTGTTGCTCGAGATCATGTGCGCCCACTTGCTCATTGGTACCTCGTCCAGCGTGGCACCGAGCGCGGCGCCGAGTGCCGCCCTTGGTGCGGCATCCGCAGCCCAGCCTGCCCAACCCAGCGGCGCCCCGCAATCCGCACAAGCCGGCCAGCCCAACCATGCTGGCCAAGGCGCACAGTCTGCACAATCGGGTCAGGCGGCACCTTCTGCGGGAAACGGGCCAGCCTTTTCGGGCGCCCAAGATCCGCAGTCGGCAGCGGCTGCCATCATCGCGCGGCGCCGTGCAAAGTCCCAGGCGCCGCAAAACCAGGCCGGGTCGAGCTCCGATGCACCGTCGGCACCGCAGCAACAACAAAACCAGACCGCCGCGGGCACCGGGGCACCGGCTCCGGCACCGGAATCGACATCACCGTCAGCACTGTCATCGCCGTCTCAGCCTGAGCAGACACCTGAGCAACCGGAGGCAACGGCGCAGCATTCGCGGGCCGGACATGAGGACGCAGCGCAGTCTGCGCAGGCCACCCCGGCTGAGCAATCGGCGCAGCCGGCAGGGGATGGGAATGAGGAGCGATCTGTCTCACGGCTTGCGCAACCGAGCGCAGAATATATGCAGCCGGGGCAGCAGTCCGCGGATTCGCAGTCTAGCGATGTGCCTGAAAAGGACGCTTCGGCTACCGAGGGAAGCGGCGACGTAAAAACTGACGTCGGCGCGGATCCATGGGGCCAGGAGCGCCAGGTTCCGCAGAATGCGCCAGCCCGCGGCAACGGCCAGGCGGAACCACTGGAGAAACCGGTGCCGGCGGCGACAGAGCAGTCGGAGGGGCAGCAACAAGCCCAGGCAGAACAACCGCAACAGCAAGGGGCATCGGCAAGCGGCGATGACGGTGACTTCGTGGAGGCAGTGAAGAGGAAATGGGTGGAGCTGAGGGGGAGCGTCGGCAAGCGGAATAAGGTCGCTGAAATCATGCTTGCCGAAGCCCGCGTGCTCGGATTCCGCGATAACACGCTGACGCTGGGGCATACCACAGGTGCGCTGGCAGAACGCATCAATGCGCCGGCGAATAATTCCGTCATCGTGGACGTGCTACGGGAAGAATTCCAACGCGATATTCAGGTCAACTGCGTGGTGGGCACGGACCCAAAGACCGCCGGGTTCGATGCGCCGCGGGCGCCGCAAAGCAAACCCGAATGGAACCCCAACGCGCCCGAACGCGAGCCGAGCGACGACAAGGAGGCAGAGAGTAAGCCCGGGTGGCGCTCGCGCATCGCCAAGGCAACCGAGGCGGCGAAGCAACGCGATGACGAAATTGCGCGCACGCCGCAATTTAGCAACGGGGTGCCGCTGCCGCCCGAGCCGGAGGGCCCCGCGGACGAACCGCCGCCGGAAGAACCGCCGGCCTATACCCGCGATGACGAAGAACGCGACATGGTCGAAGCCGCGCAGTCCGCAGGCGAAATGGACCACCGCAGCGCCACCGAGGTGGCGATGGAGCTCGTGGAAAAGGAACTAGGCGCACGCCGTGTTTAGGACTGTGGCACGGTAGACTCGGGCGGTAGCAAAGCTATTGAGAAAGGACGAAAGCTATGGCTGAACAAGATTCCACCCCACAACCCAACGACATGAACGACCTCATCGCGCAGGCAGCGCAGGTGCAGGCCGAGCTGCAGAAGGCGCAGGAAGAAATCCTGGCCACCAATGTTGAGGGAAGCGCGGGCAATGGCCTGGTTAAGGTGACCATGACCGGTGGCGCCGAGCTGGTAGACCTGCAGATTGATAAGTCCGTGGTTGACCCTGAGGACATCGATACGCTGCAGGACCTGGTGATGGGCGCGTTTAAGGATGCCCACGCCGCTGCGGGCAAGTTGGCACAGGAAAAGATTGGTCCCCTGTCGCAGGGCATGGGCGGCCAGGGTGGACCGTCGATGGATGACATGTTCGGCGGCTTCTAGCTGCGCGATATTCTACAAAGGCCGTTGCCCCGATGATGGGGTCGCGGCCTTGACGTAATTTTGGGAGTTGTGGTGTTTGAAGGACCTCTGCAGGACCTCATCGATGAGTTTTCGCGCCTGCCGGGCATCGGCCCGAAGTCGGCGCAGCGTATCGCGTTTCATGTGTTGCACATGGAACCGGAGGATATTGAGCGCCTGCAAAATGCCTTAGGCGGCGTGCGCGACGGCGTTACTTTCTGCCGCATTTGTTGCAATATTTCGCGCGAGGATGTCTGCCGGATTTGCATCAATTCGCAGCGCGACGCCTCCACCATTTGCGTCGTGGAGGAGCCGAAGGACATCCAGGTTATCGAGCGTACGGGTGAGTACGAGGGCCGCTACCACGTCCTCGGCGGTGCGTTGGACCCGCTGGCCAATGTTGGGCCGAAGGATTTGAATATTTCCACGCTCCTCCAGCGGCTGGGCGGGGTGCTGCCGGATAGGGAGTTGGCGGATTCCACGCCAGAGGCCCCGCTTTACGACGACACCCCCACCATCCGCGAGGTCATCCTCGCCACAGATCCGAATACGGAGGGCGAGGCCACCGCGGCATACCTGGTGCGGTTATTGCGGGATTTTCCCGATTTAAAGATCACTAGATTGGCCTCCGGCATGCCGCTCGGAGGCGATTTGGAGTTCGTGGACGAGCTCACCTTGTCCCGTGCGCTTTCGGGGCGCTTGACTATCTAGGTGTCCGCAGCACCGGCCCGGGACTTTTGGTTTCTTGGGGTTTAGGGCACGTTGGCGGTGGGCCCGCGTGGCGCGCGGCCAGTAAAGACTGGGGGAGGCGCATTCGGCTCCGGTGGCGAGGCCGAGTGCGGCCGTGCAGCGGAACCCGGAGGGTCTGATGACGGGGCGGGGCGGCCCGCGTGGCGCGGATGCGGCGGCAGCCAGGCGATGCGCCCGTTGATGCGCGCCATCCGCCCCCGCCCCGGAAGGCCGTTGATGGAATTGTGGTACGGGCACAAAAGGCACATATTCGCCGGGTGGGTGTGGCCACCGCGGGCGTATTCGAAGATGTGGTGGGCTTGGCATTCAGCGGCGGGGCGCCTGCAAGCGGGCCAGGCGCAGCGCGCGCCTTCGGCCTCGAGCATGCGGCGCTGCTTGGCGGAGGCGTGGCGGGCACGGTAGAGGTTGACGGGGCCTTCCGCGGGGTGGATGAGGGTAAAAAGCCCGGCGCCGGCGAGCGTGCGACGGAGGAGATCAGCGCCGGTGATGGTGGCACCGTTGGTCATGGCGAGGCGGACTTCTGAGCCCTCGCCGCGCAGGATTTTCAGGTAATCCGGCAGCTCGATGATGACATTGGTGGTCACGCTGGCCGGCGCGACGGCACGGGAGCCGGTGAGCCAGGCGAGGGGATTATCCTTCGCGGTGGCCCAGATATCGGCCATTTCGGCGGCGGGGCCGGTAAAGCTCAGCGTGGTTTTCTCGCCGTGCAGGATGCGGCGCCCGCCGTCTTCGCGCTCGGGCGGTGGGGCGATTTCGCGCAGCAGGCGTGTGGCGGCGCGGGACACTTCGGCGGTGGTCCCGGCGGTAGCGCACAGGGTTTCGCGGAAGCGCCAGCGCTCGGTGGGATTTTTCACTCGCTGGGAACGGCGGGCGATGAGCGCGAGCGTGGCCAGGCTGTGCTGGTTGCGGCGCGCGGCGGCAAGGGTGCGGCGTTGATAGCGCGAGTGGCTGGTGGGCGCGAGGAAAGCCTCGGCAGTGCGGCGCAGCTCGCGCGCGTGGTCCGCAGGCAGGGGCAGGTCAGCGGCGGCGTAGGCTTCTTCAATCAGGTCTACGCCGCGCTTGGCGATGTCCCCCAGCTGCTCCAATAACGTCATGCCCCGCAGCCTAGGGTTGGGGCCTGGGAGCTACAAGGCGGCCGCGCCCGGCCTGTGGATAACTTGGCTCAAATCGGCCCTTTTGGGTCGTGAGGGCCGAGAATTGGCGAAGTTATCCACAGGCTTAGCGCTGGGAGCGCGGTGGCTCGGCGGCGTTGAAGCGCTCGGTGCGCAGGCGGTCGACGGCGGGGATATCCAGCGGATCGAGATCGGCGAGCGGGACACCCATGGCTTGGGCGAGGAGCAGATCCGCGAGCTGCGGGTTGCGGGCCAGGGCGGGGCCGTGCATATAGGTGGCGATGACGCTGCCCTGCACGGCGCCTTCGTAGGTGCGTTGGGTGGAGCCGTCGGCGAGGTCTGCGGTGGCGGCTTGGTCGGCGTTGCCATTGCCGCGGGTGAGGGTTCCCAGCGGTTGGGCGGACGGGCCGAGGATGGTCGCGCCCAAGTGGTTTTCGAAGCCGGTGAGCGGCTCGGTGAGATCTGCGGTCACGCCGGCGCCGGTAGGGGTGGAAGATACCTCGCCGATGGCGCGGTCTTGCATGCCGGCGGTGGTGGCATCGATAAGCCCGACGCCATCGATAACCCGGCCGGAAGCGCGGAAGGACTCGCCCAGGACCTGCAAGCCGGCGCAAATGGCCAAGATGGGGCGGCCGGACGTGGCGGCGCGGGTTAGCCCGCCATCGGCAATGAGGTGTTCTGCGGCAAGAATCTGCGCGGTGTCTTCGCCGCCGCCGATGGTATAAATATCCAGCGTCTCGGGCACGGGTTCGCCAAGCCGGATGGGGTGAATTTCGGCGTCGAGGCCGCGCATGCGGGCGCGTTGGCGCAGCACGAGGGCGTTGCCGTCATCGCCGTAGGTACCGAGGACATCGGGAAGCACTAGGCCGATATTAAGCATTATTAGCCTCCTTGGACAGGGCCTTTTTCAGATCGCGGAAGGCGGTGTAATTGGCAAGGACCTCGATGCGGCCTTCGGGGCAGGCGGCGAGCGCATCCATGGGGTCTGGGATGAGCTGGTGGGTGATATCCGCGTAGACGAGGCGGACGGCAAGGTCGGTTCCGCGCTCGCCGGCGGCCTTGACGCTGAGCCCGTTAAAGCCCTCGAATTTTACGTCCCAGAGCCAGGACATGTCGATGCCATCGGCAACCTGCCCGTTCGTGGCGATGACCAGCCCATCGGCGCTGCGGTCCACCATGGACAGGGCCTCTTGCCAGCCGGCGGGGTTCTTGGCCAGCAGCAGGCGAATCTCGCGGCCCTTCCAGTGGATGGTGGAATACCGGCCGGCGACGTCATCGATGCTTTCTGCCGCGGCAATAGCGCGATCCAAGTCCACGCCGAAGCCCTCGACAGCCGCGGCGATGGCCTGCGCCGCGTTACCGCGGTTGGCACGGCCCGGCAGCGCCAGGTTCAGCGGGCGCTTTGCGGTGGGGGTAATAACGCCATGCTTGTCGATGCCCCACGTCGGCTGCGGGCGGCGGAACTCGCGGCCATCGGCAAGCGGCTTTACTGCGTACCAGTCATCCTCGGTGCGCACGACGTGGCCGCCGGTGCGCGGGCAGGTGACGGAATCGCCGAGCCAGCCGGCACCGGCAGAAACCCAGATGACGTTCTTGGCGTCGTAGGCAACCGAGGTCATGAGCACGTCATCGCAATTGGCGATGACCAACATGTCCGGGTGGGCCTCCACGGCGCCGCGGAGAGCGCGCTCGATCTTGTTGATCTCGCCGACGCGGTCGAGCTGATCGCGGGTGAGGTTGAGCAGCACAAGCGCCTGCGGGTTGAGGTTATCGGCGACGTGCGGCACGTGCAGCTCGTCGACCTCGAGGACGAGGTGTGAGGCGTCCTTGCCCGCCATGAGCGCGGAGATGATGCCGGCGTCCATGTTATCGCCGCCGTCATTGGTGGCGACCTGGTGTTCGGCGCGGACCGCGGCGGCGAGCATGCGGGTGGTGGTGGACTTGCCGTTGGTGCCGGTGACCAGCACGGCCGGGCGCCCGCCGCCCAGGTTGGTCATGATGGAGGGGTCAATGGCATTGGCGATAAGGCCGCCGATCATTCCGCCGGCGCCCCGGCCGGTGGCGCGGGAAGCGGTGGTGGCCAGCTTCGCGGCGGATGTCGCGGCGGTGGTGCGCAACTTCTTCAAGGCACCCGGGACTGAAAAACTCATGCCCTCTAGGGTAGCCGGGGAAGTGGGCTAGGCGTTGTTCTTGGGCGCCGAGCCGCCAGAATTTCGCCGCCCCCGGCCGCGCCCGCCGCGCCTACGCCGCCGTTTCTGGCTCTTGCTCTGGTTATTTCCGCCGCTCATCTGCGGGGGCTGGCGCCGCGCAGTGGTGGGGTCTTCGATGCGGGTGAGGGCATCGAGAAACGCGGCATCAGACATCAGCGGGATGCCCTTGCGCTGGGCGTGCATGGCCTTGCCCACGAGATCCGTGGTGACATTGCACACGACAAGCGATGCCTCGCGGGTGAGCTTTTCCGAATAGTTCAGCTCCTCGCGCATGAGGGCGGAGATAATCGTATCCGGGTCCTCTAGGATTTCGGGGGCCACGACAATTTCCATGCCGCGGCGCAGTTCCTTGCCGGGCTCGTATTTTCCGGGGTTGTGGTGCTGCACGGGGGCCTCGGCGGCATCGACGCGCACGTGCGAGCGTTGCAGGCCAAAGCGGTCGGCGCGGACATCGTCTGGGGCATAGCTGCGCACCGGGCCGCGCTGTTGGTGCTGGTAGAGCTGGATGAGCAGCTCCGTCTCCTCGCGCGAGGTCTCCTGCTCTGGACGCCGGGCGCGTTCCACCGTCGCCTTAGGAGCAGCATCCAAGCCATTCTGCTTAGCGACGCCCCTCAGCCGCACATCATTCGACCGCACGCCCTGCGCATACGAGGTGGCCAAGGTATCGATGATGCGCACGGGCGCGGGCATGTGGCCCACCTTTTGGCGGCGGCGCTTGCCTTTATTGCGACCGCGGTTGCGCGCGCGGTTTTGACGTGCGGCGGTCATCATGGCGCGGCGGGCCTCGGCGACGATAAAGCCCCAGGTATAGGGGATATCGTGAACGACGAGGGTGCGGCCATCGATAAGCTTATCCAGCGATTTGAGGACTCTGCTAAAGGCAGGGGCCTGCTCAATATCCGCGACGGTCAGCCCGTGGAGGTGGTGTGGGCCAGCATCGATATCCGGCTTGAGCACGGCGTGGAAGCGCTGGCCAATATCGCCGGCGTTATCAAAGGCCACCGCATCAATGGTGACGATGCGCCCGGTCGACGGGTGGATGCCCGTGGTCTGCAGCGTGAGGGCTACGTAGGGGTGCTTGGTGACGGTCTCGGCCTTGTCCGGCTGCTTTTGCGGTGCGCTGTCCGCGCTGGATGCGGACGGAGCAGCTGAAGCAGCGGGGTCGGCTGGGGTTTTCGGTGTCGCCGGCCCGCCGGAGGGGCGGACGGCGCGGCGCGGCCGAGGCCGGCGCGGGCCTGGTTTGGCCATACCTGTGCTGTTGGGGACGCTGGTGCTGGATTCGCTTTGGGAGTTGGGGCCCGGCTTGCGCTGCTGTGCCGCAGCCTTGGTCTCCGGTTGGGCGGCGGAGTTGGCTGCGGAGTGAGGGGACGCCTGGGCGTGGGTCCTAGCCGCATGCTGGGACGCCATAGTCGCCGGCGAGGGAGCCTGCGGCGACTGTGGGGAGGGGCCAGGTGTGTTATTCATCAGCCTTAGTCTAGTATCCCGGAATTCCTGTGGCGGGACAGGGCGCGCCGGACCTTTTCGTTGCCTAATCCGGTTTAGTGGACACTAAACCGCGACGATGAATACGGTCACCAGCGCCACGACGGCGACCACGGCAATGGCCGTGACCCACCACCCAGTGCGGCGCGTGGGCTCCGGGGTGGCGGTGACGGCGCGAAAGCTGCTGGTTTCGAAGGTCTCGGTCGCCGCCTGCGTGGTCGGGGTGGCAACGGCCACGGAGTCTTCGTTGGAAGCGGGCAGCGGATCGCCGGCGTAGATGCTCAGCACGCGATCGTTGCCGCGCGGGGCGTGGTAGGCGTGGGCGAGGATGGGGGCATCGGCAAGCGGGGGCAGCGAGGGACCCGGGGACAGGGTGGTGAGGAATTTAGGGCCGAAGAAGACATCGACGGCGTCGGTGGAAGGCACCAGGTTGACTAGCACGTGCATCCGGGCCTGGGCCGGGATATCGAGATCTGCGGGGAGATCGGTGATATCGATGGGCGGGGCATAGCCGAGCATCGTATAGGGCCCGCCGGGCGGATTATTCGCCGGCAGGCAGAGCCCGGGGCGGGGAAGCAGGAGGGCGACGTGGCCATCGGCATGCGGCTGGGCTGTGGCGGCTGGGGTGAGACCGGCGCGGAAAAGGAGGTCGATCTCGGGGTATTCCGTGCGGTCCGCGGCGCTGATGGTGCCGATCTGGCCCTGTGCTTCCACGCTTAAACCGCCCTCCTGGCTGGGAGCCAGGGTGACGGTAAAATCCTCCGTGCCCTTCACCGATGCGCCGTGAATGGGCAAGGCCTGCACCGCGCCGAGGCCGCGGTGGGGGATGAGGTAGGTAGAAGAAGGCATAGTCGATCTTCTACCATGTCGGCCCGCGCCCGCGTTATGCCAACGCGCGGTTTACTGCGGAGGTAATCGCGTTGATGGAGGCGCGGGTCGTGGAAGCGGCGATGCCTGCGCCCCAGACCTTGTTCTGGTTGACGTCGGCGGCAATGTAGCAGGCGGCCTCGGCATCATCGCCGGCCGAGCGCGATTGCTGGGAGTAGTCGATGACATCGAAATCGATGCCCAAGGACTCCAGCGCATTGGCGTAGGCGGCAATGGGGCCGTTGCCGGTGCCGGTGACCTCGGATTCCTTGCCGTTATAAGTCACGGTGGCGGTCACGGTGGCATCGGTATCATCGGCGGAAATATTGTCGATCTCAAACGATTCCAGGTGCAACGGGGTGGTGCGGTCCAAGAATTCGGTGGCGAAGATGTCCCACATATTCTTGGAGTTGACCTCGCCGCCTTCGGTATCGGTGATTTCCTGCACGACGGTGGAAAACTCCGCCTGCATGGCGCGCGGCATATTGATGCCGTGGTCGGTCTTCATGATGTAGGCGACGCCGCCCTTGCCGGACTGGGAGTTGACGCGGATAACGGCCTGGTAATCGCGGCCCACGTCCTTCGGGTCGATGGGCAGGTAGGGCACCTCCCAGATGGCATCGCGCAGCTCTTCCCAGCTGACGTCGGTGGAATTGGCCTCCGGACGCACCGTTGCGGCCAGCGCGTCCAAGCCCTTATTGATGGCATCCTGGTGCGAGCCGGAGAACGCGGTAAAGACCAGTTCACCGCCGTAGGGGTGGCGCTCCGGGACACGCAGCTGGTTACAGTACTCCACGGTTTCGCGGATCTTGGGCAGATCGGTGAAATCGATCTGGGGGTCAACGCCCTGAGTGAGCATGTTCAGGCCCAAGGTCACCAGGTCCACGTTGCCGGTGCGCTCGCCATTGCCAAACAGGCAGCCCTCAATGCGGTCGGCGCCGGCCATATAGCCCAGCTCGGCGGCGGCAACGCCCTCGCCGCGGTCATTGTGGGGGTGCAGCGAAATCAAGATGGAATCGCGCCGGGCCAGGTTGCGGTCCATCCACTCGATGGAATCGGCGTAGACATTCGGCGAAATCATCTCCACCGTGGACGGCAGGTTGATGATCATTGGGTTCTCGGGGCTGGGATCCATGATGGCGACCACGTCATCGCAGACCTCGCGGGCGAAATCCAGCTCGGTGCCGGTAAAGGACTCGGGGGAGTATTCCCAGCGCCAGTTGGTATCGGGGTAGTCGGCGGCGATGGATTTGATGAGCTCGGCGGCATCGGTAGCCAGCTTCTTGATTGCCGGCTTGTCCTTGCGGAAGACCACGCGGCGCTGCAGCTTCGAGGTGGAGTTATAAAAGTGCACGATGACGTTCTTGGCGCCGGCGCAGGCCTCGAAGGTGCGGCGGATCAGGTGTTCGCGGGCTTGGACGAGGACCTGGATGGTCACGTCCTCTGGAATCTTATCGCCCTCGATGATTTCGCGGACGAAGTTGAAGTCCGTCTGGGAGGCGGACGGGAAGCCGACCTCGATTTCCTTGTAGCCCATCTGCACCAGCAGGTCGAACATGCGGTGCTTGCGCTCGGGGCTCATGGGATCGATCAGTGCCTGGTTGCCGTCGCGCAGGTCCACGGCGCACCACTGCGGGGCGTGGGTGATCTTCTTTCCCGGCCAGGTGCGGTCCGGCAGGTCGATGTCCTCGACCTCTACGGCGAAGGGTTGGTAGCGCTCGAAGGGCATGGAGGAGCCGCGCTGCTTATTCCACGCAGGCTGTCCCTCGCGGGGAGGGCCTGCAGGGGTGGTGATTTCGCGGGGTGCGCTAATGAAGGAATCGTTGGGAGACATGGGGGTGCGGTGTCCTTAATGTGTTTGGTGTCGGGAAGTGCGACGGCCAGCTGGGCTAAGGATTGCCAGACTCCGCGACGGGGCGCTGGCCGTAGGTTTAGGCCGAAATCCCGCCGCGGCAGATAAGGAGTAGGTCGTTCCGCAATGTCATACCGGTCACACTACAGAGGATCTCACGGTGTGGCAACATATTTCATTCAGCGGGACGCGCGGGCCCGTGGCGTACCATACTGATGTGCCTACTGTTCCTACCACCCGCCGCCCCGCAGCCGCGCCCGCGCTGCGCTGCTGGTTTTATGCTGCACTAGTGGCGGTTGCGGGAACGGCGATTCGCCTCAGCGTGCTCGCGGCGCTGGCCGCGGCGCAGGGCGATTCCCTCTGGGGGCTGCTGAATAAATGGGACGCCAACTACTACGTGGATATCGCCCGCGCGGGCTATGCCCCGGCGGATGAAACGACCCTTGCGTTCTTTCCCGGCTTCCCGCTGGTGGTGCGGGCAGTTAGCAACCTGCTGGGCACGGACGTTGCAGGCACGGCGATGGTCCTCAACCTCTTTTTCACCATCGCCTTGGCAGCGGGCGTCATGGCGCTGGCTAGGCAGATGGGGCTGGGGGTGCGCGGCCAGGTGCTCGGCGCGACGGTGGTCACCAGCGCGCCCATGAGCATCGTTTTTGCCATGCCCTATACGGAGGCGCTCTTCGGCGCGCTCGCGATCTGGGCCGTGGTGATGTTGCATGATCAGCGCTGGATCGCGGCCGGGGTGCTGATCTTTCTTGCCTCTTTCGTCCGCCTCACCGTGGTAGATCTCATCGTGGTCTTCGCGCTCATGGTGCTCTGCAAGGCGCGGCGCACCTGGTGGGCTTGGCTGAGCGTGGCGGTATCGGCGCTGCCCTTAGCTGGCTATATCTGGTGGGCCAATCGCCATTTACCCGGCGCCGGCGGCTACTTTGGCCTGCAGGAAAAGCACTGGAATTCCGGTTTCGATGGTGGCCGGGCGACGGTGTCCTGGGTAGCAGAGACGCTGTCTAGCGCCACGAATGGTGGGTATTTGCTCAGCGCCGCAGTCATCATCGCCGCCCCCATCTGCCTGCTGCTGGCCTGGGGGCGCCTGCCGCTGCCAGCCTGGCTCTTTGCCGCGGTGCTGATGGCCAATGTGCTGCTTTCCGATGGCATCATGCACTCCCGCCCCCGCCTCTTACTGCCCGCAGCGGTGGTATTGGTGCCGTGGGTGGGCAAGAAGGGGGCATCGGCAAGCGTGGGTGCCTGGGTGCTCTTCGGAGCCTGGTTTTCGGCCTATATGCTGACCGTATTCGAGTGGGCGATCTAGCTGCGCTGGCTGACCGGGTTGCGGGACAAAATGATGGTCGCGGCAATCATGACGCCGAGCGCGGCCACCATGACGAGCCAGCCGGCGGTGGAATCAATGAGGAACTTTTCGCCCAAGACCATATAGCCCAGGCCGAAGGCGACGATGGGCTCGAAGATGGTCATGGCCGGCAGCGACTGCGCCAGCGGGCCGGCGTTAAAGGAGTATTGCTGCACTACGGTGCCGGTCAGGGCGAGGCCGATGAGGCCGTAGAACTGCCAGCTGCCCACCAGGACGCTCAAGCCTTCGTGGGTGAAGATATCGACCACGGCCTTGGAAAGCAGGGCGACGAAACCGTAGATGACGCCGCAGGCCGTGCCCAGGGCGAGCGGGCGCTGCTCGCGGAATTTATGGCCGGCCACGCCCAACGCGACCAGGGTGGCCAGGCCCAATAGCAGGGCGGGCCACCACTGGCTCCACTCCGGCCGGGGATTGCCGGCAACGGGGCGGCCGTAGACCACCATCACGCCGACCGCCACCGTGAGCGCAATGGACCAGAACGTCTCGTGCACGGGCATGGGGCGCTTGGCATACCAGGCCGAAAGCGGCAGGGTAAACATGAGCGAGAGGACCAAAATGGGCTGGACTACCAGCAAGGTACCAAAGCCCAGGGCGACGACCTGGAGGCCATAGGCGAGGATGGCTGCGCCAGTGCCGACCCACCACAGTGGGTTGGTCATAGCGGAGCGCATGACTGAATCGTCTGCTTCAAGGGCGATGCGGTGGCGAACGACCGTGCCCCAAGCAACCGTAAGCGCGGAGGCGAGCGCGAAGAATACGGCGAGGAGGTTGCTTAACACCCGCTCAACGCTAGTAAAAAAGTGACGGAGATGCATTTTGCTTATCGATGCCGCCCCCGGCCCGGCGCCTAGCGCGCGCACGGGGGTGTATGTGAATAAAATAAAAGTATTGTCTCGGAATTATGATGAGGTGTAGCGCCTTGCGGGGTAGCATAGGAATTTGACTAGTGTCCGACAGGTATTTCTGTGGCGCGTCTGCGCGCAGGGGTGCCTTTTAAAACGAAAGGTGGCAACCACACCGTGGCCCTGATCGTTCAAAAATACGGCGGCTCCTCCCTCGAATCCGCAGATCGCATCCGCGCGGTAGCGGAGCGGATTGTGGCCACTAAAAAGCAGGGCAATGATGTCGTCGTGGTGTGCTCCGCTATGGGGGATACCACCGATGAGCTTCTTGACCTTGCAGCGCAAGTCAATCCCGTTCCCCCGCAGCGCGAAATGGATATGCTCCTTACCGCCGGCGAGCGCATCTCCAATGCGCTAGTGGCCATGGCGGTGGAGTCCCTGGGCGCGAAGGCCCAGTCTTTTACCGGCTCCCAGGCGGGCGTGCTGACGACCGAGCGCCACGGCAATGCGCGCATCGTTGACGTCACCCCCGGCCGCCTGACCGAGGCCTTAGAGGATGGACAGATCTGCATCGTCGCCGGATTCCAGGGCGTGAATAAGGACTCGCGCGATGTGACCACGCTGGGCCGCGGCGGGTCCGATACCACCGCGGTCGCCCTGGCGGCGGCGCTCAAGGCGGATGTGTGCGAAATCTACTCCGATGTCGATGGCGTCTATACCGCCGATCCGCGCATTGTTCCGGATGCGCAAAAGCTAGAAAAGCTCTCTTTTGAAGAGATGCTGGAAATGGCCGCCGTAGGATCCAAGATTCTGGTCCTGCGCAGCGTGGAATACGCCCGCGCTTTCAATGTTCCGTTGCGAGTTCGCTCGTCTTATTCAAATGACCCCGGCACGTTGGTGACCGGCTCGATGGAGGATATCCCCGTGGAAGAAGCAGTACTTACTGGTGTAGCAACTGATAAATCCGAGGCGAAGGTAACCGTGCTGGGCATCCCAGATCGCCCGGGCGAGGCCGCGAAGCTTTTCCGCGTCATCGCCGATGCGGAGATCAATATCGATATGGTGCTGCAAAACGTCTCCTCCCTGGAGGATGGCACCACCGACATCACCTTCACCTGCCCGCGCGCCGATGGCCCCCGCGCGATGGAGCTATTGAGCAAGCTGCAGTCTGAGGGCGGCTGGTCCAATGTGCTTTACGATGACCAGGTGGGCAAGGTCTCCCTCGTCGGCGCCGGCATGAAGTCCCACCCCGGCGTGACGGCGGACTTTACCGAGGCCCTGCGCGATGTGGGAGTGAATATGGAGCTTATTTCCACCTCCGAAATCCGCATCTCCATGCTGACGCGCGAGGCAGACCTGGAAAAGGCGGCGCGCGCCCTGCACGATAAGTTCCAGCTCGGCGGCGAGGAAGAAGCCACCGTCTATGCTGGAACCGGACGATAAACCAGAGCACTACAGAGCAGTAAAAAGGAAGACAATGACTACCGTTGCAGTCGTCGGCGCCACCGGCCAGGTCGGCCGCGTGATGCGCTCCATTTTGGAAGAACGTAATTTCCCGGCGGATAAGGTGCGCTTTTTCGCCTCTGCCCGTTCCGCAGGCACCGAGCTGGAATTCCGCGGCGAGCAGATTGAAGTGGAGGACTTGGCCGAGGTCACCGAAGAATCCGTTGCCGATGTCGATATCGCGGTATTTTCCGCGGGCGGTTCCACCTCTGAGAAGTGGGCCCCGGTCTTTGCCGCCGCGGGCGCTACCGTGGTGGATAATTCTTCGGCCTACCGCAAGGACCCGGAGGTCCCGCTCGTGGTATCTGAGGTAAACCCTGAGGAGGCGAAGAACCCGCCGAAGGGCATTATCGCCAATCCGAACTGCACCACCATGGCCGCCATGCCGGTGCTGAAGGTTCTGCACGATGCCGCCGGCCTCAACAAGCTGCACGTATCGTCCTATCAGGCGGTATCCGGTTCCGGCCTGGCGGGCGTGCAGACGCTGGCCGCGCAGGTCTACAGCGTGGGCGATCACAACGTGAACCTAGTCCACGATGGTTCTGCCCTCGATGATGAGGACCTGGGACCTTTCGTCGCGCCCATTGCCTATAACGCGCTGCCCTTTGCCGGTAACCTCGTCGATGACGGCAGCAACGAGACCAACGAAGAACAGAAGCTGCGCAATGAATCCCGCAAGATTCTCGGCCTGCCGGACCTCAAGGTTGCCGGCACCTGCGTGCGCATTCCCGTCTTTACCGGTCACACCCTGACCATCCACGCGGAGTTCGACAAGCCCATCACCCCCGAGCAGGCCACCGAGCTTCTAAGCGATGCCCCAGGCGTGACGGTTGCCGATGTCCCCGCCCCCCTCGCCGCCGCCGGCAAGGACGATTCCTTGGTCGGGCGCATCCGCCAGGATCAGACGGTAGATGACAATAAGGGCCTCGTCCTCGTCGTCTCTGGCGATAACCTGCGCAAGGGCGCTGCGCTCAACACCATCCAGATCGCAGAACTTTTGGTATAGCCGCGAAGCCTTGCCCGGCGCATAAAAATTCGGCTCCTCGTTCCTGTAATGGGAAGCGAGGAGCCGAATTGCGTGTGGCTTCTAAAGCTTAAGCCTTAGTCTTCGTCTTTCTTGCCAAAGTCCAAGTCACTATCAACGGAAGGTACTTCCGGCTTCGTGTGCTGGACGTAGGTGACGGAAGGCGCGGGCTCTGAACGGTCGTAGTCGAGTTCATCGTCCTCTTCGAGCTCCTCGTGGATATCCTCGGCGAGGTGATCGATGAATTCTTGCGTGTGCATATTGGAGGCCGCGGCTAGCATGCGCAGCTCGCGCTCGTTCTTCTTGGTAAAGCGCTCGCGCGGGTCCAGCTTGCGGGCGACGAGATCGTGGGCGCGCATGCGGCGATCGGATTCATCGGCAAGCATGCCGCGGTTTTTAATGCGGTTATAAACCATCACGACAATCATCAGCAGGCCGAGGTAACCCAGGATGGGGTAGACGTTGCTGACCAAGGACTGGAAGCCGATGAAGGACAGGATGAAGCCGATGATGCAGGATGCGGCGTATACGGGGTAGAAGCGCTGTGGGTTATTGCGGGTCAGGCGCTTGCCCAGGGCGTAGAACATACCGATGGCAGTGTTAAAGACCATGCCGTAGATAACGAAGGTCATCAAGATGCCGAGAACCGGGTGGATGCCCGTAATCAGCTTCAGTACCGGCATGTCCTCGCCGTTGACGTCCTTAGCCTCGAAGAAGAGGGCGAAGACGAGCAGGGCCAGCAAGATGAGGTAAAGGAAACCACCGATGAGGCCGCCGATGCCCACGGCGCGGTTATCTAGGAAGTTACCGCCGATGACGATGGACATGGATACGGCCGTCATGACGTTCAGGCCGGTGTAGTTCAGCGCAGAAAGCCACCAGTTAGGCAGCGAGGTATTGACGTTATCGATGGCCCAGGTATTCAGGGACGCGAAGTCCACATCGGCCGTAAGGATGGTGTAGCCAGTGGCCAGCACCACGAAGATGATGATGAACGGGGTGATGGTACCGATGACGCGGGTAACGCGGTCCACGTCCATAAGGCCCACCAGCAGCACGAGGATCAGCATGACGGTGCCGCCGACCCACACGGGGATGCTGGGGAATTGCTGGTTGATATTGGAGCCACCACCGGCGAACATGACGAAGCCGATGGAAAACAGCGTAATCAGCGTGGACCAGTCCAAGATCTTGGCGGTGACTGGTGAAGCGATCTTGTTGTAGACAGCGGTGTGCTCCACCGCCTGGAAATAGGAGCCCAGCTGCAGGATGGACACGCCGGTGACCATCATGAGGGCGGCGGCGAGGGCGATGCCCCACAGGCCCCATTCACCGAAAGCTACGAAGTACTGCATGGCTTCTTGGCCCGAGGCAAAGCCTGCGCCCACCACGACGCCAATAAACGCCATGGAGATTCCGATTGCGCGTTTAATCATGAGGGGAGAAACTCTCTTACTCACACTCGCCGGGCCCGGCTTTGGGAACGCGCGGGCCCGGATCGACGGTCGATTTATCACGTGTGTGTATCTAATAGAATCACATTTCACCCGTGACTTCACAGCTGAAATCGTGTCACTTTAGTATTTTTCTACCCCGCCCTAGGCCCGCAGGATCCCGCTGCACTGCCCTAAGTACCTGCACGTTGTTAAGTATTAGGGCGAAAGTATGCGTCCAAGCGCTCGAACATTCGGGGGTATTAATTTGCGCCCTCGATGAGGTCCTTGCGGGCGCGCGCCACGCGGGAGCGGATGGTGCCAACGCGCACCCCGGCGATCTTGGCCGCTTCCTCATAGGTATAGCCCAGTACCTGGGTGAGGATGAGGGCTTCGCGGCGGTCGGCTGGCAGGGCATCGATAAGCGCACGGGCATCGATCCAATCGCTCCAGGAACCGGAGTTTTCCGCGGCGGAGCTCATGGCGTCCTCGTATTGCGTGGCGGATTTGCGGGGCCGGGCCATATCGTGGCGGATATTATCCACCCACACGCGCCGGGCCAGCGAGAGCAGCCAGGTGCGCGCGGAAGAGCGGGCGGCAAAGCGTGGCAGGGCGCTGATGACGCGCAGGTAGGTCTCCTGGGTGAGGTCGTCGGCGATTTCGGGGCCACCCAGGTGGGCGAGGAGGCGCCAGACATCATCCTGGGTGGCCTTGATGAACTCCGTAAGCGCTGCTCGGTCGCCGCGCCCAGCCCGGAGGGCGAGCTCGGTGACGCGGGCGTCGTCTGCTGCGGAGTGGTGTGTCACCTGAATGAATCTACCAGTAGCTCCTGCATTTCTTATCCAAGGTTGCGGTGGCTGGGGCAAAAGCAAGCGGCTTATGCGCGGAAAAGGTAGCGCAGCGCCGTTATACGTAGTAAGCTATGGGTTGTCCGTGATTGATAATTGACCCCAAATTATCGACTGATTGCCAGGAGGCAAAGACATACCATGACTGATTCCACCGCTGATGACATCTTGAACAAGGGACAGCGTCCCGCAGGCAAGGGCACCACGACCCGCCCTTCCGGCCAGCCCGTTCCTTCTGAGAATACGTCCGTGACCGCCGGACCCCAGGGTCCGGTCGCGCTTAACGATATTCACCTCATTGAAAAGCTCGCCCACTTCAACCGCGAGCGCGTGCCCGAGCGTACCCCGCACGCCAAGGGCCACGGCGCCTACGGTGAGCTGCACATCACCGAAGATGTGTCCGCCTACACCAAGGCTAAGGTCTTCCAGAAGGGCACCGTCACCCCGATGATGGGCCGTTTTTCCACCGTTGCCGGCGAGCAGGGCTCCCCGGATACCTGGCGCGATGTGCACGGCTTTGCCCTCCGCTTCTACACCGAAGACGGCAACTTCGACATCGTGGGCAATAACACCCCGGTATTCTTCCTGCGCGATGGCATGAAGTTCCCGGACTTCATCCACTCCCAAAAGCGCCTGGGTTCCAATGGCCTGCGCGATGCCGATATGCAGTGGGATTTCTGGACCCGCAACCCGGAATCCGCCCACCAGGTGACCTACCTGATGGGTGACCGCGGCACCCCGAAGACCACCCGCCACCAAAATGGCTACGGTTCCCACACCTTCCAGTGGGTCAACGAAGACGGCGAGGCATTCTGGGTGAAATACCACTTCATCTCCCGCCAGGGCGTAGAGAATTTCACCGATGAAGAGGCCACCGTAGAAGCCGGCCAGAACCCGGATAGCCACCGCGCGGATCTCTACAACGCCATCGAAGAGGGCAACTACCCCATCTGGGATGTCAAGGTGCAGATCATGCCGCTTGCTGAGGCTGAAGATTACCGCTTCAACCCCTTCGATCTGACCAAGGTCTGGTCCAAGAAGGACTACCCGCTGCACGATGTGGGCTACTTCGAGCTCAACCGCAACCCGCGCAACTTCTTTGCCCAGATCGAGCAGGTTGCACTCGATCCCTCCAATATCGTGCCGGGTGTTGGCCTATCTCCGGATAAGATGCTTCAGGCCCGCGTCTTTGCCTATGCAGATCAGCAGCGCTATCGCATCGGGCCGAACTACAAGCACTTGCCGGTCAACCAGCCTCGTAATGCGGAGAAGGTCAATACCTACGAGCACGAGGGTCCAATGCAGTACTTCTACAATGCACCAGAGGATCCGGTGTACTCGCCCAACCGCCATGCGAAGGGCACGGGCGTGCTTGATGATGCCTCCGTCAACAACCGCGAGGACCTAGAGACCACCACTGCGGCGGACCTCTACGTGAACCCGGATTCCCACGGTCAGGACTTGGTCCGCGCGCCGTACGTACGCCATGCGGAAGACGATGACTTCGTCCAAGCGCGCGACCTGTACGAAAACGTCTACGACGACGGCGCCAAGGAGCGCTTGGTCACCAATATCACCAACGCGATGGCCGGCGTGTCCGAGGAAACCGAAGAGCGCGTTTACCAGTACTGGACCAACGTCCACCCGGATCTGGGCCAGCGCGTGCGCGAGGTCTTTGCCGAAAAGAAGTAGCCCGCCACTGCGGTTGTACTGCTTCTTAGAGGCATAAAACACAGGCCGCCTTCGACCAACCCCGCGTCCTCAACCCACAGCGAGTTGCTGTGAGTTGGGTGCAGCGGAGACAGTTGGTCGAAGGCGGCCTGTACGTTAGGCGGTATTAATCGCAGCGGCGCATATTGTCTGAGACAAAGCTAGGAGCGCCCTGCTTGATCCATTTGTCCACGTCATAGCATGGCTCGCTCATCCCTGAGGTGGCTTGACCGATCGCGCGGATGGCCGTCCACTCGCCATCGCTATAACGCGCCCATACGGTCCAATCTGTTTGGTCTTTGCCAAAGTGAGCCCAGGCACCGTCACAATCTATCACCACAATGTTGTCCATTTTGGGAACAATGGGAGCAAAGGACGCGGGGGAGCAATCGCCCTTGGCCTGCGTGGTGGTTGTGGTGACCGTGACTTCCTTTGGAGTGGGTTGTTGTGCCTGCGTCTTTTTGGGTGAGGTCGCAGGGGCATCGGTTGTAGTGGCTGCCGTGTCTTCCGCGGAGCTTGCAGATCCGGAACTGGATTGCGCCACGGCATCAGAAAACTGGGGCTCACTGGGGTGGGCGGAGGTATCGGCATCATCGGCGCAGGACACCAATGCCATGCACAGCGGAAACGCGGCCGCGCACGCTAGCGTGCGGGAGAACGGGGATTTCAGGGGGATAGGCATGTCTTAATAGTAGATTCTCTTTGTTATGCGTGGGGATCGGCGCGCCTGCGGAAAGGGAATGACCTGCAGCGATAGGTTACTAGCATGACCAAACGCCTTGCCTCGACCGCGCCCACCGCGTCCGCGAGCTCTTCGCGGTGGCGCACCTTCTTCCTGCTCGTATTGCTCGCCGTACCGCTTATCGTTGGTACCGCAGTGGCGGCCTGGGCGCAGTGGGAACCGGCGCATGCGTGGTCGAGCGCCGCGCAGCCTTATGGCGCACCGCAGGCGAATTCGGCATCGCCGGAGCTCAAGGAAGCCGCCGAGGCCGCCAGCCGCGCCCAAGCGCAGGCCAGCATCCTGAAATCCGGCGCGGATCGCCTGAACAAGGGCACAAGCGAGCTGGATAAGGGTGCCGGGGAATTAGGCGAGGGCGTCGAAAAGCTCGCCGGCGGCTCGCAAGAGCTGGTCTCGGGCCTTAACCAGCTGCAGTCCGGGACCAATACCCTCGGCGGAGGGGCGACGGAGCTGGCAAATACCGTCGGCGGGGCCGTCGACCAGGTCGTGGGCCTGGGGGCCGTCCAAGGCCAAATCTTGGAAGCCATCGATGGTACGGTGCGCGACCTGGAGGGAAATGATTCCAAGGAAGCGAAACAAGTCCGCTCCCAGCTGGGAGATCTGCGCAAGCAGGTGGAAAACTTCCGCCTCGATGAATCCCTGACCGGGGAGTTGAAAAAGCTGAAGGATGGCTCGCGCGATCTCTCCAATCAGCTGGCGGTAAGCGGTTATGCCTATCACGATGGCATCAACCAGGCTGTGGCAGGCGCGCAGCAGCTCAACCAGTCCATCGCGGAGCTCAATAGCCGCGTGGATGAGGCGCTCGATGGGGTGGGCCAGCTTGACGATGGCGCCGGCAAGCTCACCGGCATGGCCGAACAAAACCAATCGAACCTGGGGGAGGTGCAGCGCGCCCTGCCTCCCGCGCACGTGGCTGCAGAGGAAGATGCGCGCCAGCTGAGCCCGGTCATCGCCATGCTCATTTCCGCGCTCGTCCTCTTGGCTGGATCCGCGGCCGGGGTGGCGTGGAAATTGGGATTCCGCCCGTGGCTGATGGTTCTCGGCGGATCGCTGGCAGCGGTGGCCATCGGGGAGATCCTGCTCTTCGTCTTGTCCATCGGCCTTACCCCCATCGCCGCCGTGGCCGCCGGAGGAGCCCTGTTCTTGGGTGCCCTGTCCTCCGCGCTTATCGTGCGTGGCTTGCTCGAACTGTGTGGCATGACCGTGGGATCGATCCTCGCCGCGATCTTTGGCATTGGGCAGACCGCGTTGGTGGGGTGGCTGTGGAAATCCGCGGCCATCGCCGGGGTGGATAAGGTATGGCAGGTAGTAGCTAACCTTTTGCCGCTCAACTGGACAACGGCCGCCGTCACCGTGGCGGGCAACGATGGTGAGGCAGTGGTGCTGTGGACCGGCCTTGCCGTTTTGGGCGCTATCACTCTTGTAGGTCTGAGTGCAGTGAAATGGCTCGTGCCTGCCAGGGAGAACCCAAAAACAGCCGCTAAAGTCTGAAATTTAATACTTAAATGGCCAAAAGCTTGTATAAAGCTGGCAATGGTTTGCCAGCGCTATGGCTGGAATACGAGGAGTGTTATTCTTACTAGTGCTCACACCGCCTACTTAGGGGGTAGGCGAACGGCTTGCGCCGTTGTGAGTGATAGGGAATAGGGGCGACGCGGTGCTGTAGGGGCGCCGCGTCGTTTCCCGTTTTTACCCAAAGGTATATATTCACGGCGGGCCAGGGTTGATAAATGCGGCCCACGGCAGGAATGTGCGCTACCACACAGCAATGTTTAGCATTAGCCATACGTCTTTTGGCTAATGGCGTGCGCCATGCGGGCGCCAGTGACTTTTAAAGGAGCGCAATGCAGACCTCCCTAGGGCTGACCCTGATGGGACTGGCCATCATCTTTGTGACGGTGGGAATCCTCATCCGTGGCCGCGTTAATCCCATTATTCCCATGACCTTGGTGCCCGTCATCGGCGCTGTGATAGCCGGTTTTGGGGTAGAAGATATCGCGGATTTCTTTGGCGAAGGCTTAAGTTCTGTCATCAACGTCGTGGTGATGTTCATCTTCGCCATCATTTTCTTCGGCATTTTGCAGGATGTGGGGCTTTTTACCCCGGTGATCCGCAGCCTCATCAAGGCGACCCGTGGCAATGTCATGGCCGTGACTATAGGCACGGCCGCCATCGGCATCGTGGCGCACCTCGATGGATCGGGTTCCACGACCTTCCTTATTACGATTCCCGCATTGCTGCCGCTGTACCGGGCGCTGCACATGTCGCGTTATGTGCTGATTACCATCGTGGCCCTAGCCGCTTCGGTGATGAATATGGTCCCGTGGGGCGGACCACTGGGGCGTGCCGGTGCGGTGGTTGAGCAAGACCCGAACGATATCTGGCTGCACTTATTGCCCATCCAAGGTGTGGCAGTGGTCCTGATCTTCGCCATTGCCGCCCTGTTGGGATGGCGCGAAAAGAGCCGCTTAGCCAAGCTGCAGGAAAGCGGCGAGATTAAGGGCACCATCTCAGTGGACGTGAATTCCTTGGCGGATGATTTTTCCGCCAAGCAGGCTGAGGAACAACAAAAACTCGGGTTCAGGTACCGGAAATCCCGGTGGGTTACTATCGCGAATATCGTCGTTGCCTTCGCCGTGCTCGCCGCCCTGCTTTCGGGCTTGCTGCCACCGGCACCCGCGTTCCTTATTGCTACCACCATTGCCTTGGTAGTGAACTTCGACGGCGCGATGGAGCAGGGCGATGCCTTGCGGCGTCACGCCCCCAACGCCTTGTCCATGGCCGGAGTGATCATTGCAGCCGCGATGTTTTTGGGCGTGCTCAATGAGACCAAGATGCTAGAAGAAATCGCGCTGAGCCTGGTGAATATTCTCCCGGAAGGAGTGGCGCCGTATCTGCACGTCATCGTGGGATTCTTTGGGGTTCCGCTAGATCTGTTGACCTCCACGGATGCGTATTACTTCTCAGTACTGCCCATCGTGCAGGGCACGGTGGAATCCTTCGGCGTCAGCGGTATGGGCGCTGCGAGCGCCCTCATTATCGGCAACGTGGTGGGAACCTTCGTCTCCCCATTTTCGCCAGCACTGTGGCTGGCGCTGGGACTGGCGGACGGCCAGATGGGCAAGTACCTCAAGATAGCTTTCCCCATTGCATGGGTATTTTCCATCATTCTCGTCGCCATCGCATTCTTTACCGGCATGCTGGCTTAAGCGGGCCCTGGAATCCAGGGCTCTGTAGGCATGGAAAAAGCCCGCAGTTTCCTGCGGGCTACTGTCGGGATAACAGGATTTGAACCTGCGACCTCTTCGTCCCGAACGAAGCGCGCTACCAACCTGCGCCATATCCCGGTCACTGCTTAAAAGCAGTACTGAAATACCTTAACGCATGGTGAATGAGATCGACAAAACGGCAGGTCTAGTCCACCTCAGTGATCCTCAGCAGGGTGGCCGAGGGGCGGCAGAATAAACGCACCGGGGCGAATTTGGACGTGCCCAAGCCATTGGAGACGTGCATCTTCATAGGGCCGAAATCATGCAGGCCCTGTGCGCGCGGGCGGTCGATGCCGCAATTGGTCACGATGGCGCGCGACCCAGGAAGGCACACCTGTCCACCGTGGGTATGGCCAGAAAGGGAGAGCTGGTAACCATCGGCGGCGAACTTTTCGAGCACGCGCGGCTCGGGGGCGTGGAGCAGGGCAAGCGATAGATCGGCATCCTCGTGGGGCGGGCCGGCGATTTCGGAATAATCGTCCAAGTCGTGGTGCGGATCGTCCACTCCGGCCACGGCAAGGCGAACATTGCCCACCTTGAACTCGTGACGGGCCTGGTTGCCGTCGTACCAACCGTGCTCCACGAAGGCCGCGCGCATGCCGCGCCAAGGAAGGTCAACGTAGGAGGGCTCGCGCTTTTTCCCTAGCAGGTATTTGAAGGGGTTGACCGGGCGCGGCGCCCAATAATCATTGGTGCCGAACACGAAGACGCCAGGCCGGGCGAGCAGCGGGCCGAGCGCGCGCAGGGTATCGGGCACGGCCTGCTTATCGGAGAGGTTGTCGCCGGTATTGACCACGAGGTCTGGCTCCAGCGCATCGAGGGCGGAGACCCAGTCGATCTTGGTCTGCTGTCCCGGGATCATGTGCAGGTCAGAAATGTGCAGCAGGCGGAACTCTTCTTCGCCGCGCAGGGTGCCCTTGGGAAGGAGCGGAAGGGTAAATTCCTTGAGCTCGAATTTCGTGAGCTCGCTAAAGCCCCAAGCAGCAACACCTAGGCCTGCGGCGACGCCGCCAAGAATCCGTTGAAGTTTCACAGCTTCTACACTACCTGCCTTAAATGGACGTATATTGAAAGGCATGAGCGAGCTAAAAGATACTATCCGAGCAGATCTGAAAACGTCGATGAAGGCCAAGGAAAAGCAGCGCACCAGCGCCATTCGCGCGTTGCTCGCGGCAATCCAGGCCGAAGAAACCACTGGCTCCCGCCACGAGCTGGAGGATGAAGACATCCTCAAGGTCATCGCGCGCGAGATTAAAAAGCGCCGCGAGTCCGCAGAGGTCTATGAAGAAAATGGCCGCCCGGAATTGGCAGAGGCCGAGCTTGTCGATGTCCCCTTCTTCGAGGCCTACCAGCCGCGCCAGCTCGATGATGCGGAGCTTAAGGCTTTGGTAGAAGAAGCAATTGCTGAGGTAGAAAAAGAAAAAGGCGAAGCACCCACTATGAAGCAGATGGGTGCGGTCATGAAGGTTGCCAATGCAAAAGCCGCCGGCCAAGCCGACGGCAAGCGCCTTTCCGCGGAGGTAAAAGGCCAGCTTAACTAATCTTTAGCGGCCGAGGAGATTGCGGATATCGTTGCGGAAGTTATCGATATCTTCCTGGCGGATTCCAAAGTCCTCTGGGCTGAGGTTCAATCCGCCGCCGTTATTTCCTCCCCAGTTGCTCACGCCGGTAGTGTTCCCGCTGCCGGTGTTATTTTGTGCGCCGGTCGTATTCGCACTGCCTACGCCGCTGGAGGGGGATTGGGTGGCAGAGGTGCCATCGGAAAGCTGCAGGGTAATCTCGGCGCCGTCCTTCTTGCCATCCTTGCCGGTAATCGCGCGCACCACCCGGCCGTAGGGAACATCCCCGCCGACAACGCGGGAGGTTTTTACCACATAGCCCTTGGCCTCAAGGGTGCTGCGGGCCTGTGACTCGTTTTTCCCGCGCAAGCTGTCGAGCAACTTATCCCCGGTGGTGCCGTCATCGTATTTCTTGTTGTAGTTGGGCAGCCCGCCCTGGGTAGCTTGCGGCAGCTGCGATGCCATGGTGAAAAATGTCTGCGCGGGCTCCAAGCCACCAAAGAGGTTGCCGGAGCCGGTGCACTGGCGCACGGGTGAGGTACACAGCGGCTGGGTATCGGTGCCGTCGTTATAAATATAAGGAGCGGCGGCGAGCCCGTCGTTGAATCCCAAAAATGCCGAGGACTGGTTGGACTCGGTGGTACCGGTCTTGGCGGCGATGGGGGAGCTAAAGCCAGCAGCCAGGGCGGCATCCTTGGCGGTTCCCTGTGTGGCATCTTCAGACAGCGCATTGGCCAGGGCGTGGGCTACATCCTGGTCTACCGCCTGCTCGCACGGGGTTTCCTTAAGGTAGACCTCGTTGCCGTTCTTGTCCAGGACCTCGTCAATGGGATTGGGCTCGCACCACCGGCCATTGGAGGCAATCGTTGCGCCGACATTGGATAGTTCCAGCGGATTTACCGGGTTGGGGCCCAGGGTAAAGGAACCGGAATTGGCGTCCTTTGTGCGCTGCGCAATGGAAGTGTCCTTATCAAAGGTGCCCTTTTCGTCGTAGGAGCGCAGGCCGAGGCGCACCGCCATATCCACGATGGGTGCCACGCCAACCTGTTCGGTGAGCTTGATAAATGGCGTATTGGGCGAGTGTGCCAAGGCCTCTTGCAGTGTCATCGTGGCCTTATAATTGCCCGCGTTTTCCACACAGTAGCGGTTGGCGGGGCAGTTATCGGCGCCGCCGTGGCCAAGGCCTTCGGCCTCATAGCGGGTGGGCACATCCACCGTATTCTTAATACCGTAGCCAGCCTCGAGGGCGGCCGCGGCGGTAAAGGCCTTAAAAACCGAGCCGGCGCCATTGCCCACCAAGGAGTTGGGCTGCGGCAGCAGGGTCTCATTATTGTCCTGGTCCAGCCCGTACGCGCGGGAGGAAACCATAGCCAAGACCTTGCGGTCCGACGTACCCGGCTCAATAACGTCCATGACCTCGGCCACACCCTGGGCATCCGGGTTGGTATGCGATTGCACCGCGGATAGCGCCGTATCCTGCACCTGCGGGTCCAGCGTGGTTTTTACGGTGTATCCACCGTGGGCGAGCTGGTCTTGGTCGATGCCCTTTTCTTCGAGGTACTGTAGCACAAAGTCGCAGAAAAAGCCGCGATCACCTGCGCCGATGCAGCCATTGTCCAGGGTATTGGGCTGCTTGCCGACGCCCAATTCTTCCCCCTTATACTCATCCGCTTCCGCCTGCTCCAGGTAGCCGTTATCCACCATGGATTGGAGCACGACGTTGCGGCGGTCAAGCACCTCTTCCTCATTGGTAAAGGGGTTGAGGCGCTCCGAGGACTGCACCATGCCCGCGAGCATCGCCGCCTGCGGCACCGTGAGGTCCGCGGCGTGGCTATCAAAGTAGGTCCGCGCGGCGGCCTCCACGCCGTAGGCATGGTTACCAAAGGAGACCAGGTTGAGGTAATTGGTGAGGATTTCCTTCTTATCCAATTCCTCATTCATCTGGGTTGCCATGCGCATTTCGCGCAGCTTGCGGGTGGCGGACTGCTCGGTCGCCGCGGCCCGTTCTTCATCGGTCTGCGCGGAGACCAACAGGAGGTAGTTCTTGACGTACTGCTGGTCAATGGTGGACGCACCCTGGGAGACCCCGCCGGAGGTGAGGTTGGTCCACAGGGCGCGGAAATTGCCTTGGAGATCGACGCCGCCGTGTTCGTAGAAGCGCTCATCCTCAATGGAGACGATGGCGTTTTTCATCGCGTCCGAAATCTCATCGCCACTTACGGGGTGGCGGCGTTGGCTATAGACATAGGCCATATCTTTGCCCGAGGCGTCTTGCACCGTGGTGACGCCGGGGATATTGCCCGCTGTTAGATCTTGCAGGTCCGATTGCATGGTCTGGTTGGTGCGGGCGATCGCCACGCCGGAAATGCCCGCAAAGGGGGCGAGCGCGAGCGCGATGAGCGCGGCTACCAAGACCGTGGACAGGGCTATCTTGGACAAAGATTTGAAGACAGTCACCCCCAATACCCTACGTGGTCTGCCTAGCAATGGGGAAGGTGACCTGCACCCCCTAAAGTGTGACCTCGTAGACAATCTCGCGTTCTAGTGAATAGACTCAGGCCTCGGTACATAGTATTCCGTCTGGGAAGGAGAACACTCACCCATGACCGTTCGAGTGAAGACTGCGGGAATGTCCAATACAGCCCGAAATCCCGAGCGTGGTGAGTGGGTCACTCAAGCAAAGTGCCGCAATGAGGACCCGGACGCATTATTCGTGCGCGGCGCTGAACAGCGCAAAGCCGCCGTTATTTGCCGCCACTGCCCAGTATTAACGGAATGCCGGGCGGATGCCCTTGATAACCGCGTGGAATTTGGCGTGTGGGGCGGATTGACCGAGCGCCAGCGTCGCGCCCTCCTGCGCAAGAATCCCCACATCACGGACTGGGCTAATTACCTGGCTAAGGGCGGCGAACTCGTCGGTATTTAAGGCGGTCAGAGGGGTAATTGCCCGCCCGCCAGCGGTGACGCTCCGGAATAGGGGCGGCATAAGTCGTATTAAATCGCTAGAATGAAACCCATGACTAAATGGGAATACGCAACCGCACCAGTACTGACCCACGCCACCAAGCAGATTCTTGACTCTTGGGGCGAAGACGGATGGGAATTGGTCTCCATCACCCCTGGCCCGAACCCGGAGAACGTGGTGGCCTACTTCAAGCGCGAGGTGGCAGAGTAAATGAGCTTTTCCGCTCGCTTGAAAGAGCTAGGGGTGGAACTGCCGGGCGTCGCTAAGCCGCTGGCTTCTTATGTGCCAGCGCTGCGCGTGGGCAATCAGGTATGGACTTCTGGCCAGCTTCCCCTGGTGGAAGGCTCCCTGCCGGTGACCGGCAAGGTGGGCGCTGAGGTCACCACGGAACAGGCCCAAGAACAGGCCCGCACCGCCGTGCTCAATGCCTTGGCCGCTGTCGATGCAGAGATCGGGCTGGACAATATCTCCCGCGTGATCAAGATCGTTGGCTTCGTGGCGTCGGATCCCGGCTACGAGGATCAGCCAGCGGTGGTCAACGGGGCATCGGATTTCATCGGGGAGGTATTCGGCGAAGCTGGCACGCACGCTCGTTCTGCAGTCGGCGTTGCGGCCTTGCCAAAGAACGCCCCGGTGGAGATCGAATTGATCGTAGAGATCGCTGAGTGATCGGATAGGCTGGTAGGCATGGAGCACCCCGCATACAGTCAATTGCGTCCCGTAAGCCAATCCGTTGGCGTAGTTCTTTGTGATAATCCCAGCTATACCGCCCTCGAGGGCACGAATACCTGGATTATCAGTGCCGCTGAAGACTCTCGGTCGATCGTCGTGGACCCGGGGCCGGAGGATGAAGGCCACCTCAACGTTGTGCATCGTCATGCTGGTGAGGTGGCTTTAATTCTGCTTACCCACCGCCACGATGACCACGCCTCTGGCGCGCAACGGCTCCGGCAGATGACTGGCGCGCCCATCCGCGCCTTCGATCCCAGCTATTGCAATGGCGCGGAGGCGTTGCAGAAGGGTGAAATCCTGACCCTGGAAGGCATCACCCCGCAGCTGGAAGTCCTGCACACGCCGGGCCATACGGCGGACTCAACGTCCTTTTTCGTGTGGAGCGGGGAGGTAGAAAATTCCCGGCTAGAGGGCATTATCACCGGCGATACCATCGCGGGGCGCCACACCGTATTGCTTTCAGAAACGGACGGCGATTTGGCCGATTACCTGCACGCCTTGGACGTGCTGGAATCTCGCGGCAAGGATGTTCCGCTCTTCCCGGGCCACGGGCCGGATTTGGAGGATACCTCGCAGGTGGCGCGCAAGTATATTGACCGCCGCCACTACCGCTTGGATCAGATCCGGGAAATCCGCTCCCGGCTGGGTAATGACGTGGATCTGACCACCTTGGTCAATGAAATGTATGACGATGTGGATCCGGTGCTGCGCCATGCCGCAGAGCAGTCCACGCGCACCGCGTTGAAGTACCTCGACGGTACCGGCACCGGTACGGATAGCTAACGCGCTGCGTGCCAGGCCGCCGGCTTAAAACGCTTATTCCCTCCACCTTCGGTGCTATGCACGGAGGATGGAGGGAATTTTTTGGTTTTAGCGCGCGCGGCGGGCGAGGTGCTCGGTATCGACGATGAGCACGGACTTGCCCTCAAGGCGAATCCAGCCGCGGTGAGCGAAGGTAGCCAGGGCCTTGTTGACGGTCTCGCGGGAAGCGCCGACCAGCTGGGCAATCTCTTCCTGGGTGAGATCGTGGTTGACGCGCAGCGCGCTGCCTTCCTGAACGCCGAAGCGGTTAGCCAGCTGTAGCAGGGTCTTGGCAACGCGGCCGGGCACATCGGTGAAGATGAGGTCCGCCAGGTTGGCGTTGGTGCGGCGCAGGCGGCGGGCCAGCACGCGCAGCAGCTGCTGGGCGATGGCGGGGTGATCGCTCACCCACTTATCCAGCAGCTCGGAGTTCATGGTGGCGGCCTGGACCTCAGTCACGCAGACGGCGGACGAGGTGCGCGGGCCCGGATCGAAGATGGAGAGCTCGCCGAACATATCGGACGGGCCCATCACGGTCAGGAGGTTTTCGCGGCCATCCGGGGCGTGGCGGGCGAGCTTAATCTTGCCGGAGGTGATGATATACAAACGGTCACCGGGCTCGCCTTCATCGAAGATGGTGGTACCGCGCGGGAAGCGCACTGTCTCCATCTGCTCGAGAAGATTCTGCACTGCTACGGGATCAACGCCTTGGAAGATTCCGGCGCGGGAGAGGGTGTCCTGTACGCCTTCCACGTTTTACTCCTTGGATGTCGACTGCGATAAGTCACTAAAGTGCTTGGGCCACATCCTTTTGCGGGCTCCAGGGAGGCACGCTAATGCGGAACAAGCGGGGTCAATTTTTAGCGTACCCCATTTTACAGTGCAGTTCGTCACTTTTGGGTACTGCCCCTTGTTTCGTTCACATAACAGAAATGGGATCACTTACGCCCCTAGCTTTACAGCCAGCGGGTTTCCTGCTAATCCGCGAAGACAATCGCTTCCAGTTTTTCCATGAGGAGCGCAAAAAGGGCGATGCCAAGCGGAACGAAAATAACAAGTGAAATCATGTATTCCTATCCTACTAAGCTTGGCGGCATGAGTTCAGCATTGCCAAGCACCGCGGCCCCGAGCAAGAGAGCGCCCGTCATTAATGAGCGATTGGCACGCGAATATCCTGATGCCAGATGCGAGCTCGATTTTGACTCTCCCCTCCAGCTCTTGGTGGCCACGGTGCTCTCCGCGCAGTGCACGGATGCGCGCGTGAACTCGGTGACTCCTGAGCTTTTCCGCACCTATCCCACGGCGGCCGATTATGCGGCGGCCAGGCGGGAGGACCTTGAGGCAATCCTGCGACCGCTGGGGTTTCAGCGGGCGAAGGCGGGGCATCTTATGGGCATCGGCGAGCGCCTCGTTTCTGAATTCGACGGCGAGGTGCCACAGACCGTAAAGGAACTGACCTCCCTGCCTGGGGTGGGCCGCAAGACGGCGCTGGTGGTGCTGGGCGATGCCTTCGGGGTGCCCGGCCTTACCGTGGATACGCACTTTAGCCGGCTGATGCAGCGCCTGGAGCTGACGGGAGAGAAGACGCCGGTGAAGATAGAAAGGGACATCGCCAAGCTCATTGCAGAGGAACAGTGGACGATGTTTTCCCATCGCGTCATTTTTCACGGCCGGCGGGTCTGCCACGCCCGGAACCCGGAGTGTGGGGATTGCGTGGTGCGGGATCTGTGCCCGGCTGCATTAAGCTAGCGGTATGAAAAAATACGTCTTCGGCACCGTCATTGCGGCCATTGTCATCGCTGTCCTCGTGGTAGTGGGGGTCATGCAGCTGCGTGGGGATGACACCGGCGCGGGTGAATCGGCGCAGGCCCCTGGCATGGAATCGGGCGCGGCGGGTGACCAGGACGTAGCCGAGCGCCCAGATTGCCCCGCGGGGCCCATCGCCGGGGTGGATCTGGAATGCCTGGGCGGCGATGACGCAGGCGAAGGAGACAAGGCGGATGAGGGCATTACCATCGCCAACGTGTGGGCGTGGTGGTGCGAGCCGTGCCGCGCGGAATTGCCCCACCTGGACGAGGTAGCAGAATCCCACCCTGACTGGAAGGTCATTGGGGTGCACGCGGATAAAAACGCCGCCAACGGGGCCGCGTTCCTCAATGACGTGGGGGTAGACCTGCCGAGCTTCCAGGATCCGGATAATAGCTTCGCGGGCACGCTGGGCCTGCCAGGCGTGGTTCCCGTGACCGTCATTCTCCGCGATGGCGAAGTGATCAAACAGGCGGCCCAGCCGTTTACCTCTGCGGACGAGATTGAAAAGACGGTCAAGGAGGCGCTTGCCGGATGAGTAAAGTGTGGCCCGAATACACGCCCGAGTGGATAAAACCCGCGCTGGGCGTCGATACGAGTCAGGTGCAAGAGCTCATTGGTAAGCGGCAGGCCTCGCAGCTCAATGGCTCGGAGGAAGAGGTGCCCACCAAGCGGGAAGCCGCGGTGCTGATGCTGCTGAGCGGGAACAGCGTGGAGGATGGCGAAATTCTGCTCACGCACCGCTCGCTGTCCATGCGCTCGCACTCCGGCCAGATTGCTTTCCCGGGCGGCCGGCGGGATCCGGGCGATACGTCGCTGGTTGATACCGCGCTGCGGGAGGCATGGGAGGAAACCGACCTGCAGCGCCATACGGTCACGCCCTTAGAACAGTGGGAGCAGCTGCACATTCGCGCCACGGGAAATCCGGTAAGCCCGATTTTGGCCCACTGGAAGCAGCCGGGCGAGGTCTATCCCGCGAGCCCGGCGGAGACCGATGATGTGTTCTTCGTCCCGATTAGGGAGCTCATTGACCCCCGCAACCGCCTGCTGGTGGGCTTCAAGCAATGGCAAGGGCCGGCGTTTTATGCCAATGACTACGTGATTTGGGGGTTTACTGCCGGGGTGCTGGCAGCATTATTGGATCATTCTGGGTGGAGCGTACCGTGGGATAACAATTCGGTCATAGACCTGCGTGACACCCTCAAAAAGTCCCGCAATAATGAGAAGATGTCCTAATTGCCCGCGCGCTTAAGGCGCCGGGGGACGCACGAGATTTCGATAGAGAAAGAACCAAAGCCATGACTGCTGCGCTCATTGTTGACGGCCTGATTGTGCTTGCCGTGTTAGCAGCATTGCTCAGTGGTTGGCGCAATGGTGCGCTCGCCGCGGTGCTCTCCGCCATCGGCGTGGGCGCGGGCCTCGTGGTGGGCATCGCCGTAGCCCCCAGCGTATTGCGCACAGTGGACGAGCCTTCGCTGCGCCTGCTCCTGCTCGTGGGCATCCTGGTTTTGCTGGTGGGCATCGGGCAAATCATCGGTTCCTCCTTGGGCACGAGCGTGCGCGATCGCATGAAGGCGCGCAGCACCCAGCGGGTAGATTCGCTATTCGGCGCGGTCTTCCAGTCCTTCATCGCGCTTATCGTCATCTGGATGATTTCCATTCCCGTGGCCACCAATCTGGGCGGTTCCGCGGGGCAGGGGCTGCGCGATTCCCGAATCCTGAGCAACCTCAACGCGGCCGCCCCGCCGCGCCTAGCTTCCCTTCCCAATGGCGTGGCGGCGTTGCTCAATGAATCGGGCCTTCCGCCGCTGGTTTCGCCGTGGGAAAAGTCCATCAGCGGCGAGGACGTCGAGGACCCGGCACCAGACGTGCAGGACCCGGAGCTGGTGCGCAGCATCCGTCCATCCATCATTCACGTGCTTGGCGATGCCGAAGAGTGCTCCCGCCGCCTCTTGGGCTCCGGTTTTGTGGTGGCCGATGACTATGTGGTGACCAATGCCCACGTGGTGGCCGGCACCCAAACGGTGAGGCTGGATACGAAGCTAGGCCTGAAGGACGCCACGGTGGTCTATTACAACCCAGAGGTCGATATCGCCGTCTTGCGCGCGCCGGATCTGGGCATCCAACCCCTGCCGTGGGCGCAGCAGCCGGCCCAGACCGGCGACGATGCCATGGTCATGGGCTTCCCACACTCCGGCCCCTTTAACGCGGAAATGGCCCGGGTGCGCGATCGTATCACCATCGCCGGGCCAGATATCTACTCCCAAGGCAGGGTAGAGCGCGATTCCTATACGGTGCGCGGCAATATCCAACAGGGCAATTCCGGCGGCCCCCTGGTCAATACCGCGGGCGAGGTCTTGGGCGTTATCTTCGGCGCCTCAGTAGACGATTCTGAGACCGGATACGCGCTGACCGCAGACGAGGTCATCGGCCACATTGGGGATGTCACCCAATTGCAGCGCCCGGTAGAAACCGGCGAGTGCGTGGCGCACTAGCATTCGCATTAGAGATCCGCGTGGGGAATGTCTCCCCACGCGCCCTACGCGTCGAGCCAGCGGCGCAGCTCGTCGACGAACTCCTCAGGGGCCTCGAGGAAGGGCAGGTTCTTGGCACCTGGGATCGAGGTGGCGCTAAACCCCGCGCGGGCGCGCAGGGCCGCCCGCTGGATGACGGGGTTCCAAAGGCGCTGTTGGGCGTGGATGAAAAGGACGGGGCGCTTGACGGCTAATTCGGACCAGTTCAAGGGCACCACGGCGGTGCGCATCCGGTGATTCCACAGGATTCCGCGGCGCACCTTGCCAATCTGGGAGGCGCGCAGGCGCAGGGCAAGGATGGACTCTAGGGTGGCATCGGCAAGCGCGGGCCCCGTATCCAGGCTGAGCTCCTTGCGGTAGGCCCGGGGGCTGAGCAGCAGGGTATTCGCGCGGGTGACCTTTGGTAGGTGGCAGAGGAGGGAACGCAGGATCATCCACCCAAAGTCCCAAGGGCGCGCGGCGATGGCGCGGCGGATATCAACTGGGTGCGCGGCCGAGACCGAAACCAAGCCGCGCACGCGATTGGGACGCTCGGCGGCCAGGCACCAGGCCACCGCGCCACCGGTATCGGCGCCGACGATATAGGCATCATCGTGGCCCAATGCCTGGATGAGGCCATCCAGATCCCCGACCAAGGTGCGGATATCCTGGCCGGGATCGATGGGCGGCTTATCGGACATGCCAAAGCCGCGCATATCCACCGCGGCGACGTGGTACCCGCTCTGGGCGAGGGGCCCAATGACCTCCTGGAAATCGAACCAGCCGCCGAATGCGCCGTGAATAAAAACAACGAGGGGATCGGCGCTATCGCCCGCTATGGCCACGTGCAGGCGGATGCCCCGGGTGTGGACAAACTCGTGCGCAAAGGGTCCTTCCAGCTCAACCGTGGAGGGGGGAAGTGGTGCAAAGGCCATGGAGGACAAGGCGCCTTTCTATGTGTACAGAAAATCCGCCCCAGGAAAGGCTGAGGCGGATCTAATGGTGCGTGCGGTTTAGGTGTACAGGCCGTGAGTGTCCTTCCGGTCCAGCGACTTCTGCGCCTTACCCGGAATCAGGTTCTTGAGTTCCTTGGTGGAATCTATGGTCTTCTGCGGGGCCTTAACCTTTTTGACATTCTTAACGCCGAGCAGAGCGAGGACACCGGCCGCCACGATCATCACGAGGAAGACGATCAAGAAGGCAGCCCAGCGCTCCAGCCAGAGGGCGAGGAGCTCAGCGAGGAAGAAGAAAAAGAAGAAAGAGCTGTACAGCGCGATGGTACCGGCTGCACCGAAGAAGCCGGCGCCGATGCCGCCCTTCTTGGCGGACTGCGCCAGCTCCGTCTTGGCCAGCTCTACCTCAGAGCGCACGAGCTGGGACATCTGCTCGGTGGCATTGGAGACCAACTTGCCGATGGAGGTTTCGGAGGACGATGCATCTACATCGCTCAAAGGAATCGAATTAACCTTTGGTGCGAATTGATCGGTGCCGTCAGTAAATAGTCCATCGTTGCTCACGATTAATTCTCCTCGTTTTTCATCTAAACCTTGTAACGGCCCCAATGATAATAGAAACAGTGCGGTTTTATGGTGCCGCGCCAGTCACAGGGGGTCTTCGGGGCTCGGGGCGTCTAGGGCTATCCTAATGTATATGCCAGAAAATGACGCGTTATCCCCGCTATTTCGCCTCCCGGGGGTGAAAGAAGGTGCGGAAAAAGCAGCGGCGGCCATCGCGCGCGCCCACCGCAGGCCGGCCGGGCTGCGCAGGTATGAGGTCATCTCCGCGGAGTCCTTGATGCGCGGGGCGCGCGCCAGCGTGGCCTTGGATGGGCACGCCATCCCCCCGCACCCTGGCCCGGGCGATGTGGAAAGTGGTCCGCTCGCAGGCGCGGTCAGCGCGTATTCCGTAGCAGCGCCTGAGGTGGTGGATTCTACTGTCCGTTCCTTTGCCCGCGCGCCGCTGCAGGTGCTCGCGCGCATCGACGTCGCCGCCGGCGGAAACGGGATTCCCAGCGGCGATAGCGCGCGCTTGCAGGGCTTAGCGCGTCTGATTGCGCAGGGCAGTGGCCCCGCATTCCGCGACCTTTTGCCGAGCGTCGTGCATGCCGAAATCGCGGCCGGTGAATTCTTTGGCCCGCGCAGCGGCGTGGTGGCGCGGATTGCCGCCCGCCTGGCCGCCATACACACCGGCTTCGATCCCCGCGGGTTCGCCGTGCCAGAGGTGTATTTCCACCGCCAATCCAAGGCCTACCGCGAGTGCCGCGCGAATTACCGCGACAAGCCTGGTGAGGTGGTGCTTTTTCACCTTTCCGCCTGGGAGGTAGGTGGCAAAGAAGCCGATGCCATCGCCCGCGCCGCTTAACCGTACGCCCGTCCCCGGTAGGCAGTGAACATCCATTCGGTGCAGGTCAGGGCCGTGCAGGTAGATAGTTTTTCTTAGCTGTTGTGATCGGGTAATGAACGTGTCATAATAATCGGTGCAAGGCCCCGATGTACTGTGCGGCCTGCCCCGGCTCGCCCCCCGAGGCCGGGTTACTGACGGCCCGCGCGTACCCCCCGATGCGCGGGCCGTCACCTATATCTACGGTTATCCACAAGACTTTGTTGAAAATGTAACTAACCGAGCGCTAAGTGGTAGCTTTCGCGCATTTATCCACAGGCGGGAAGTTCCATCCCTAGTGCAGGTGGCGCGGGTGCTTCAGGCTAGGGGGCATGAATACAGCACACTCTCGCTCCACCATCGTCGTCGCCATTGGCGAGGAAGCCTTGCGCGCCGAGGCGGTCCACGCAGCCGCCGCGACCAGCCACGAGGTTATTACGGTGACCGATCCCCGCGATATTCCGCGCAGCCTCGCCGGGGCCTATACGGTCTTGGTCGATGCGCTCATGGCGCGCGTTATCGCCTCGGCACAAGCCGCACAGACCACGCCCGTCCCGGTGCTTTTTCTCGCCGCGGATCCGGGGCCCATCGATTATGAGGCAGCACTTGCCTGCCATGCGGACCGCGCCTTTATTATCCCCGCGGAAATTAAAGACCTGCTGGCGGCTATTGCACAGGCCGCGCACCCACCGGAGGACCACCTCGGTAGCGCCACCATCGCGGTGGTGGGCGCCAGCGGTGGGGTAGGAGCCTCTACCTTTGCAGCGGCCCTGGCGCGTTCCCACTGCATGGCGGGTGAGCAGGCGCGGGCGCTGCTTATCGATGCCACCGCGCACTCCGGCGGCCTCGATCTCCTCCTCGGCGTGGAAACGGCGCCGGGTGCCCGCTGGCCGGAGCTCAATATTGGCGATGGCAGCATCGATGCCGCCGATCTCTACCGCGCCTTGCCCTCTACCTCCGATGGCATAGCGGTGCTATCCGCAGCGCGCAGTACGGTCAAAGATACCTTCACGCTAGATGCCACGCTCTTGGCGGCGGTGACGTCTGCGGCGCACGCGGGCGAGGGCCTGTGCGTTGTGGATTGCACGGCGGAAAACATCCCGGCTGCCTGCACGCACGTGGTGCTGGTGGTGGCCGCGGAGGTGCGATCGGCAGCGGCGGCCGCACAACTTATCCTGCGACTGGATGAGGCGCGGCGCGACATCGTGGTGGTCCTGCGCCAACGGCAGTGGGCGGCTCTCAGCGCACCCGAGGTAGAAGACATTATCCACCACCGAGTCAGTGCCCAATTGCCCAGCGTGCGCGGGCTCACCCGCAGCATAGAGATCGGTGGACTCCCAGCCCGGCTTCCCGCGGCGCTCGCCAAAACCGTCCGTGCGGTGCGCGAGGAGGTAGGGGTATGAGCGCAGCGATGGATAGCTCGGCCGAGACCATGGAAAAGACCATGGAGAAGATGCAGCGGGTCATTGCCGCCGAGCCGGATCTGGTGCACGACGCCCCTAGCTTGGCCCGGCGGATCCGCGAGGAAGCAGGGGTTATCAGTGATGTCGCCGTGGTGGATCTGCTCCGGCGCTTGCGCCAAGATGCCACCGGCATGGGGCCACTGGATGCCTTATTGGCCCGGCAGGGCGTGACCGATGTCGTGGTCAACGGGCCTGAACACGTCTTTATGGACCGAGGAGAGGGGCTAGAGCGCAGCGATATCACCTTTCGCAACGATGGGGAGGTGCGCCAGCTTGCCTCTCGGTTGGCCGCGGCATCGGGCACGCGGCTTGATGATGCCCAGCCTTTTGCCGATGGCCGCGTCACGCGCCCCGATGGCGTCGTGCTCCGCGTGCATGCCCTTTTAAGCCCACCCGCAGTGGGCGGAACGTGCATTAGCCTGCGCGTATTGCGGCAGGCGCAGACCACCCTGCCGCAGTTGGTGGCCAATGGCACCGTGCCGGAGGACATCGGCCAGCTGCTTGCCGCGATGGTGGACAAGCGATTGTCCTTCCTCGTTATCGGAGGTACCGGTTCTGGCAAGACGACGCTGCTCTCGGCGCTATTGGGAACCGTATCCGAGCGCGAGCGCATCGTGGTCATCGAAGATACGGCGGAGCTATCACCCCACCACCCGCATTGCGTGAGCATCGTCTCGCGCCGGGCAAACGCTGAAGGCAGCGGGGAAATCACCATGGCGCAATTGCTGCGGCAAGCGCTGCGCATGCGCCCAGACCGCATCGTCGTCGGTGAGATTCGCGGCCCAGAGGTAGTCGATCTCCTCGCCGCGCTGAATACGGGCCACGATGGCGGTGCGGGTACCTTGCACGCCAATTCCCTCTTTGAGGTACCCGCCCGCATGGAGGCCCTCGGCGCACTCGGCGGCCTGGACCGCAGCGCCCTGCACTCGCAATTGGCGGCTGCCGTCAACGTGGTGCTCACCATGGAGCGCACGCCACATGGCCGGCGCCTGGCTCATATCGGCGTCTTAGAGGGCAATCCGGTCACCCCGCGCATTGTCTGGAGTGCAACCAAGGGGCCCGCGCCTGGCTTTGCGGGATTCTCGGCCGCGCTGTTGGAGGAACAGCGCGAAGAAGCAGGAGGTCAGGCGGATGCTTAGCTTCTTATTGCTCGCCGCAGCCCTCTTGCTGTCTGCGCCCTCGAGCGCATCCCGCATTGCTGGCAAGGACAGCCGGATAAAGGCCAGCTCCTTGGTCATTTTGGGTGCCGTATTCTGCGGCAGCTTGGTCTTCTTCTCGGTCGGGCGGATAAGTATTGCGGTCGCGGCATCGATAATTGCCTGGTGCGTGTCGTGGTATATCAAGGACATCATGGCCGCCCGCACGCGCCGGCGCAGCCGCGAAGCCCTAGCCGGATACTTCGGGGTCGTCACCGCTGACCTGCGCGCCGGGGCAACCCTTGCAAGCGCGCTATCGCGCGGGGCTGATTCCCTTCCCTCGACGACGCCCCGGGATATGAGCGCGGCCTTAGAATCCACCGCTACCGCGGCGGCGCGCGGTGCACCCCCGCACGTGGCGCTCTCTGGCTCCCATGCGGATGCAGAACTTACCCGGCTGGGCCACCTGCTCGAATTATCCACACAGCACGGCATCGCGGTGGCAAGCCTCTTTGAGCAGGCCCAAAGCAGGATGGATGCCCTGCGCCGCCACCACCAATCCACCGCGGCCGGGCTGCAAGGACCCCAAGCTACAGCCACGGTCTTGGCCTGCCTTCCCATCGCGGGCATCGCCATGGGCGGGGCGATGGGTGCTAATTCGCTTGGCTTCTTGCTCGGCGGCGGATTGGGCGGAATCCTGCTGGTCATCGGGGTGGGGCTTGCCTGCGGCGGCTTTGCCTGGTCCCGCGTCATCATCAGGAAGGCGGCACCATGATGGCCTTTATTTGCTTAGCGCTGGCCGTGCTCGTTGGGCTGCCGGCCACCAAGGGGCGGCTGGGACCTTCTACGGCACAAAACACAGCGCAGCACACGGCGAAGACCCCGCGCGCCGGCCCAAGAAAGCTCAATGGCGCAACAGTGCGCGGGGGATTGATGAGCAAACTCCAGCCCTCTAGCACCGTGGATCCACTCCTCGTGGCCGGGGATATCGAACTTTTCGCAGCTTGCCTGAGTGCGGGCCTGACGGTGCACGCCGCTGCTACGGCGGTCGCGCGTACGGCAGAGGCCGATACCCAGCACTTGTGGGAGACGGTATCCGCGCTCCTGGGAGTTGGCGTGCCCACGGAATCTGCATGGGACCACATGAAGGGCCATGCGGGACTAGAGGACGTGGCGGGGCTTGTCATCTTATCGGGCCAATCCGGCGCCACCATAGCCGCCGGATGCACGCGAATCTGTACTTCTTTGCGCGCCGAAGCATCTGCTCACGCTACGGCTAAAGCAGAGCGCGCAGGAGTATTCATTGCCCTCCCGCTGGCGGTGTGCTTCCTGCCAGCATTCATCGTTCTAGGCCTCGCGCCCGTAGTGATCAGCTTGGGCGCGCAGCTTTTCTAGATGCACCATTTTTCACTTCTACTCAACCACCACACCTTATAAGAAAGGACTTCCCATTATGTCTGCACTATTTATTAAGTACTCCCAGCTCACCCGCGCCCTCGTCCGCAACGATGAGGGGATGAGCACCATTGAATACGCCATGGGATCGCTTGCGGCTGCGGCACTTGCCGGCGTGCTGTACATGGTCATTAACGGCGGCGGCGTGGTCGATGCCATCGAGGGAATCATCACCGATGCGCTGTCGAATACCCCGAGCTAACCGGGCGCACTAGAACACAAGAAAGGAGGAATCATGCGCACGGTAGTCGATGACGATGGTTCCGTGACCATCGAAGCCGCCCTGGCATTAAGCTCCCTCGTCCTCGTGGCGGCGGGCATTATCGGTGCGATCGCGACGATGGCGTCCTATATCGCGGCGGTGGACATGGCGGGCGCGGCGGCTAGGTCGCACGCCATCGGCGTCGAGTACCAACCGGCCCGCGAGGATGCCCGGGTAAGCGTGCAGGAAAGCGCGGGGCTTATCAGGGCATCGGTAAGCGTCGATGCTCCCATCGGCACCATGAGCGCGGAAGCGGTCTTTCCCGCGGAGGTGGCCGGCAATGACTAGCAAACTCCGCGGTGAGGACGGGTACGCCACCATCGCCGCCACCGGAATCATCGTCGCCATCATCAGCTTATTGCTGGTCATCGCGGCGGTGGGGTCTCGCGTGACCGCGCGCCACGAAGCGCAGGTAGCCGCGGACCTTGCCGCCGTGGCCGGCGCGTGGGCCTTGGCCACCGGCAAGGATGCGTGTGCGGCCGCAGAAAGCACCGCGCGGGATAACGGCGCGAGCCTCGAGGAATGCACCGACAATGCGCCCGATATCATCGCCGTTGCCGCGGTGCGCGGCCAGAGCGCCACGGCCAAGGCGGGCCCTGTTTAAACCGCGGACTCCTGCGTCATGGTGACGAGCTCGCCGAGCAGCTTGATGGCACCGTCCTTGCTTAGTGGGTTATTGCCGTTGCCGCACTTGGGCGATTGCACGCACGATGGGCACCCGGCCTCGCAGGGGCAGGAGCGCACCGCCTCAAAGGTGGCCGCGATCCACTCGGGGAAGCGGCGAAAGCCTTCTTCGGCAAACCCGGCGCCGCCGGGGTGGCCGTCGTAGACAAAGACGGTGGGAAGCTGCGTATCCGCGTGCAATGCGGTGGATACGCTGCCGATATCCCAGCGGTCGCAGGTAGCGATAAGCGGCAACAGCCCAATGGCGGCGTGTTCGGCCGCATGGAGGGTGCCGGGGATATCGGCGGCGGTAATGCCCATCGCAGAAAGCGCCAGCGGGTCGATGGTATAAGCCACGGCGCGGGTGGTCAGCCGCTGTTCGGGGAGATCGAGGGGGATATCGTCGCCGATGGTGCCATTGGCAAGCCGCACCTGGTACCCGGTGACGCGGTCGGTGACCTCGACCTCCACGTCCGCCACCCACAGGCCCGGGGAATAATTGACCAGGTTATCGGCCTCGCGCACGATGCGAATATCCGTAGTAGAGCGCGGGGTGGTCGAATACTCGGGGGTCTCCGGGCGGGCGAGTGCCACATAATCGGATAGGAGGAGCTCCTCGATGACAAAACTTTCGCCCTGGTGCAGGTAGACCGCGCCGGGGTGGACCTGGCTGGTCGCGCGCGCTGCATCGATGGTGCCCAGTAGCCGCCCATCGGAGGCATCCACGATCATGACCTCCTCGCCCGCCCCGCCGCGCAGCGATACCGCCGAGTGGGCGGTCTCCGGGGAGAGCTCTTCCGCGCTGGAGGCGGGAATGGGTACGGCAAACCACCCGCGCTCGCGGCGGCGCACGAGGCCCTGCTCTGCAAGCTGGTGGATGACATCGCTGGCACCCCACTCAGCAATGGTGGCATCATTCAGCGGCTTTTCCACCGCCGCGCAGTAGAGATGGCCAAAGAGGATATAGGGGTTCGTGGGGTTGAACACGCTCGCTTCCACCGGCTTGCCCAAGAGCGCATCGGGGTGGTGCACCAGGAAAGTATCCATGGGCTCATCGCGGGCGACGAGCACCACGAGCGAGCCTTGCCCGCGCCGGCCCGCGCGCCCGGCTTGCTGCCAAAAACTGGCCACCGTGCCAGGAAATCCGGCGGTGACCACGGCATCGAGCCCGCCAACGTCGATGCCCAGCTCGAGGGCGGAGGTGGTGGCGACGCCTAATAGGGAGGCATCGTCAAGCGCCTGCTCCAACCGGCGGCGGTCCTCGGCCAGGTAGCCGGCGCGGTAGGCGGCGATGCGCTGCGCGAAATCCGGCCGGCCCAAACTGCCGGAAAGGGTCTCGGCGGCTACCATCGCCACGACCTCGGCGGAGCGGCGGGAGCGCACAAAGGTCATGGTCCGGGCGCCTTCCGCGATGAAGGTTGCCATCATCTCGGCGGCCTCCGTGGTGGCCGCGCGCCGCACGGGGGCGCCGTGCTCGCCCTCTGCGCCCTCCAAGAACCCAGGCTCCCAGAGCGCGACCGTGCGCGCGCCGGTGGGGGCGGAATCCTCAGTAATCGCGTGCGCCGGGCGGCCGGTGAGGCGTTCGGCATGCCGGGCCGGGTCATTCATGGTTGCGGAGGCATAAATGATGGTGGGACGCGATCCATAATGCCGGCACAGGCGGAGCAAGCGGCGCAGAACCAGGGCCACATTGGCGCCGAATACGCCCCGGTAGGAATGGCATTCATCGATGACGATGAACTCCAGGTGGCGCAGCACCCGCGCCCACCGCGCGTGCGCGGCCAGCATGGACATGTGCACCATATCGGGATTGGAAAACACCAGGCGCGAATGCTCGCGCACGCCCGCCCGCGACTCCTGGGGCGTATCGCCGTCGTAGGGCGCGGGCACCACGTTCTTGAGCTCCGGAATCCCGCGGCACAGCTCAAGCGCGGACTGCAGCTGGTCCGATCCGAGGGCCTTGGTGGGGGTGAGGTAGAGCGCGCACGCGGTCTGATCCTTTGCCAGCCGGGTGAGGATGGGCAGCTGGTAGCCCAAAGACTTTCCGGACGAGGTGCCGGTGGAAATTACTGCGTCACGGCCCTGCCACGCGCATTCGGCGAGCTCGGCCTGGTGCGCATAGAGCTTGCCGATGCCCCCATCTACCACCTGCTCCTTCAACCCCGGCAGCACCCACTCTGGCCATTCGGCGTAGCGCGCCCGCTTTGCCGGGAGCGTGGTGTGAAACGTCAGGGTGGACTCAGAAAGGCGCCGTTGAATGAGGTCTAGGAGCTCTTCACCAATGGGGTTGTTGCCCGCCGGGTGAGACAATTTTTTTACCCCCTTGTGAGTTAAATCTATCGCTTTGGCGTGGAACGTGTCACACTGTTGACAGGCCAATGTTGTCTTGGTGCGGTTTTATACTTCACGGTACTGCTCGAGGACCCATTTACCGAATAACTACCGGCGCGGCAATGCGCGCTACCTCTTTAAGAAAAGGAACTCAGTTCACCATGACACAAGGAACCGTTAAGTGGTTTAACTCCGAAAAGGGATACGGCTTCATCGAGCGCGAGGACGGCGGCGGAGACATCTTCGTGCACTACTCCGAGATTCAGGGCAGCGGTTTCCGCACCTTGGAAGAAAACCAGAAGGTCAGCTTCGAGGTTGGATCCGGTCCGAAGGGCGACCAGGCGCAGGCCGTTTCCATTCTCTAACGCCCTCTAGGGTTTTAAGCGCCCTAGGGCGTTTCGGCGTAGCCGCGGCGGGTATCCCACCACTCCGTGATGCTGTTTTGGGCTTTTTGTAGTCCGAAGCCGATGAATACGGCGGCGATAATGCTGATAACCATCGCAAACAGTGGGGTATCGGAGAACGCCATGCCGCCCACATAACCAATGGCCAAGGCTTGGAATACCCAGAGCATCACGCCAATGGTGTCGAAGAAGAGGAAGACCGGCCAGGGAAAGCGCATTGACCCTAGCAAAATGGTCATAAAGAGCCTGGCCGAGGGGATAAAGCGGGCAATGATAATGGCCGCGCCACCGCCGCGGCGTACATTGCGTTTTACCCAGGTGAGGGCCTCGTAGGCCTTCGTTCCTTTTTGAATGCGGTTAAGCAATGGCATAAACCGCGTGCCCAGTAAGAAACACAGGTTATCACCCAACATGGCTGCTACCAGCGCCACAAAGAACATGGTGGGTAGGTGTGGAAATCCCTGCGAACCGGCCCAAGCGCCGACCATATTCAGCGGGATTTCAGAGGGGAGTACTGGAAAGAAACAGTCCCCGAAAATGAGCAGGCCCACGATTGGATAAACCCACTCCGTGCCCATGATGGCTTCAATCCACATCGTTACTGTGTCAACCATCTAATCCTCCACGGGGTGTGTTGTGGGTGTGCTATCGTCCCCAACAATGCTTTCACAGCTGCTGGACTTTCTAAAAAGGTCAGTATAGACCGGTTCGGTGGGGGTGCGAAGCGCCCCCTACAAAGCCTTTTGGTGTTACCGAGTATATGGTGCGAAGAACGGTATAAACCACCTGTGTACGCTAAGGGCGATTGCTGAAAGCGCACAAATTTTAATGTTCGCATCATCGAAAGGGATGAAGTCGAAGTGGCAGAAGCGGCCGAGCCGGGCAAAACTTTAGTGATTGTGGAGTCGGCAACTAAGGCGAAGAAGATCCAGCCGTACCTGGGAGATAACTACATCGTGGAGGCCTCCGTAGGGCATATCCGCGATCTCCCGCGGGGCGCTGCCGACGTGCCGGCGAAGTTCAAGAAAGAATCTTGGGCCCGCTTGGGTGTTAACCCGGAAGATGATTTCGCCCCGCTCTACGTCGTCAGCCCGGATAAAAAGAAGAAGGTCGCTGACCTCAAATCCAAGCTGAAGCAGTGCGATAACCTTTTGCTGGCAACAGACCCGGACCGCGAAGGCGAGGCCATTGCTTGGCACCTATTGGAGGTTTTAAAGCCCAAGGTGCCGGTGCGCCGCATGGTCTTTAATGAGATCACAAAGTCCGCCATCTTGGAGGCGGCGGAAAACACCCGCGACTTGGACTATGACCTTATTGATGCCCAAGAAACCCGCCGCATCCTCGACCGCCTCTACGGCTACGAAGTCTCGCCCGTGCTGTGGAAGAAGGTCATGCCGCGGCTTTCGGCCGGGCGCGTGCAGTCGGTGGCCACGCGGGTCATCGTCGAGCGCGAGCGCGAGCGCATGGCGTTTATCTCCGCCGATTACTGGGATTTGCTCGCCACCCTGGACGCGGGGGCGGGCAGCGGCGAGGGCCCGTCGGCCTTTGACGCGCGCCTGACCGCCGTTAATGGCAAGCGCGTGGCTGTGGGCCGTGATTTCGACGATCGCGGAAACGTGAAGACCAAGGACGTCATCGTCATCACCCAGCCGCAGGCGGAGGCCTTGGAAAAGGCCCTGCAGGGCGCGGGCATGACCGTGTCCGGGGTAGAACACAAGCCCTATACCCGCAAGCCTTATGCGCCGTTTATGACCTCGACGCTGCAGCAGGAGGCGGGCCGGCGCCTGCACTTTACCTCTGAGCGTACGATGCGCATTGCACAGCGCCTTTACGAAAACGGCCACATTACGTATATGCGTACGGACTCCTCTTCGCTGTCTAAGCAGGGTTTGAACGCCGCGCGCAGCTCCGCCACCAGCATTTATGGCGAAGAATACGTCTCGGATTCCCCGCGCGTTTATGACCGCCGCGTCAAAAACTCGCAGGAAGCGCACGAGGCGATCCGCCCCGCCGGTGAGTCCTTTGCCACCCCGGGCCAGCTGTCTAGCCAGCTGGATGCGGAGGAATTTAAGCTCTATGACCTGATTTGGAAGCGCACCGTGGCCTCGCAGATGGCCGATGCTAAGGGCACCTCCATGAAGGTGGCCGTGGCTGGCACCGCGACCACGGATAACGGCACCTATGACGTCGAGTTCTCCGCAACCGGCCGCACCATTACCTTCCCGGGTTTCTTGAAGGCTTACGGCGCCGACGAGGATACGAGCAAGAAGAGCGAGAACCGCCTGCCGCACCTGGAGGAGGGCCGCGATCTGAAGGCCGAAGAGGTATCGGCAGAAGGCCACTCCACCAACCCGCCGGCGCGCTATACAGAAGCGAGCCTGGTGAAAAAGATGGAAGACTTGGGCATCGGGCGCCCGTCGACGTATGCCTCCATCATCAAGACCATCCAAGACCGCGGTTACGTGGTCTCGCGCGGCAACGCCCTAGTGCCTTCGTGGGTAGCCTTCGCCGTCGTGGGCCTCTTGGAAGAAAACTTCACCGAGCTGGTGGATTATGACTTCACCTCGTCCATGGAAGATGAGCTGGACTCGATTGCCACCGGAACGGAGGATGGCACGGACTGGCTGAACGGCTTTTACTTTGGCAACGCTGAGGCCAACGAGCACAAGGCGGCCTCCATCGCGCGGCATGGCGGGCTGAAATCGCTTATCGATGTCAACCTCGAGGCCATCGATGCCCGCAAGGTCAACTCGCTGAAGCTCTATACCGATTCGGAGGGCCGCGAGGTCTTCGTGCGCGTCGGCCGCTACGGGCCCTATATCGAGCGCGCGATCGGCACCAACGAGGACGGCAGCGTGGAATATCAGCGCGCCAACCTCTCTGAAACCGTGACCCCGGACGGGCTGAATGAACAGCTGGCGGAAAAGCTCTTCGCCACCTCGCAGGGCGGGCGCCAGCTGGGCGAGAATCCCGAAAACGGCCGCATGGTGGTGGCGAAGGAAGGCCGCTTTGGCCCCTATGTCACCGAGGTCGTCCGCGATGATGAGCGGGAAAAGGCCGAGGCGGAGGCCTTGGAGATCGTCGCGAAGGAGCGCGCAGAAGAGGATAAGCAGCGCGCCGAGGAAGGCAAGCGCGCCAAGAATTGGGAGACCAAGACGGCCGCGAAGCAAAAGGAAAAGCGCATCAATGACTACATTGATGAGAAGCTGAAGCCGGGCACGGCCTCGCTCTTTAGCTCGATGGAGCCGCTGACCGTCACGCTGGAACAGGCCCTTGAGCTGCTGTCCCTGCCGCGCGAGGTGGGCGTGGACGACGGGGAGATGATCACTGCCCAAAACGGCCGCTACGGCCCCTACCTGAAGAAGGGATCGGATTCGCGCTCGCTGGCTAAGGAAGAGCAGATCTTTAGCATCACCTTGGATGAGGCCCACCGCATTTATGCGGAGCCGAAGCGCCGTGGCCGCGCGGCCGCACAGCCGCCGCTCAAGCAACTCGGCGATAATGACGTCTCGGGCAAGCCTATGACCGTTAAGGATGGCCGCTTCGGCCCGTACGTTACGGACGGCACCACCAATGCGTCCCTGCGCCGCGGCGACGATCCGGAGCAGCTTACCGATGCCCGCGCCAACGAGCTCCTTTCCGAGCGCCGCGCCAAAGAGGCCTCTGGGGAGACGAAGAAGAAGTCTTCTAAGAAGAGCACAAAGAAGTCGACCAAGAAATCGACGAAGAAGGCGACCAAGAAGTCCAGCAAGAAGGCCACTAAGAAGGGCGCGAAGAAGGCGGCTAAGAAATCCAGCTCGAAGCCTTCGCCCGGCACGAAGAACGTGGTGAAGGCCGGCTCGCGGAAGAAATAAGCGAAGAAATTAGTAAGGTGGCGGGCATGAATGATTTTCTTGCCCGCACCGAGGAAGGCGCCGCGGCCTTGACCCGCGCGGTGTCCGAAACCTTTGCCGATGTCACCGACCCAGCCCGGCGCACGCCGCGGGGCTGGCGGCGTTTCGCGTACCTGGCGCTTGGTGAATCCACGGTATGGGCCCGCCTCTTTGGCTGGAAGAAGGCCCACACCATCACAAGCGCGCCGCTTTTGCCCCTTTTGGCGGCGGAGGCGCAAAACCCCACCCTGAGCCCCGCACTGCTGGTCGGCGCGGTGGGCCAGGTGGAAAAGTCGCGCCGCTTGCACCGCCCCTCCCTCCTTGGGGTGGCAGGCGTTACCGCTAGCCACGCGGCGTATTCGTGGGTGCTTTATCGGCGCGGCGCGCGCAACGATGCCCGCGGTTGGGGCCTGCGCGCCATGGCGTGGGCGGCGGCGCTCGTCGCCACGCGCAAGCAGCCCACTCGGACCGCGGTAGCGGTGGGCGGCGCGGCGGTGCTGACCACCTCGGCGCTGGCGGGCGATCCGCGCCTGCGCACCGATGCGACGAAGGGCTTGAGCCACGGCGCCAATCTCTTGGTCGCGGCGGAAGGCCTGACTGCGCTGCGAGCGCGAATAGCAGCAGCCGGGTCTCAGAAGGACAAGAAACATGCCAAGCCCTCGAAGGCGGCCAGAGCAGTGGGCGCGGCGGAGGCTGGTGCCTTGGCCCTCGGGCACTTCCTGCTAGTCGATGCCCTGTCTAGGTAAGGCCCTGCCTAGGCAAGCTCCGCTCCGGCTGCATGCTCGGGCCATAAGACAGCCGGCGGTGCACCACCTCGAAGGGCCCGCGCAGGCCCAGCGCTTCGAGCACGCACGCGCCAATCACGGTGACCAGCCACACGCCGCAGGCGAGCCCGGCTTGGCCGAAGGCTCCTAAGTCGTGGCCGTAGTCCAGCGTGAAGGGGTGCACGATAAGGAAAAACAGCATCGACTGGCCCACATAACCACTCATGGATCGTTTCCCCAGCGCGACGAAGGGCCACAAGAGCGCGGGCACGGAGGCACCGGCGGCTAGGCGCTCTTGCACGGGCTGCAAGATAAGGGCGAGCCCGGCGAGGATTCCCGGCCCGGTTAGCACGCCGAGGGTGGAATTGGCGCTACTGGCCGCGCTTGCCCAGCGCTGATCGATGACCCCGAGGGTGCCCAAGGACCACAGCGTGCCAATGACCAGCGTGACGGCGGCGGCGATGGCCACCCAGCGCAGGAGTTGGGGGCGGTGAGAGGGGACATCGGCAAGCACGCCCTCGCGCGCCCACACAAAGCCCACCAGCATTACTGGTAGGTACATCAGCACGATGAGCGGGGCGGAGATGATCTGCGCGCCTAGGGTGAGAAGCTGGCTGAGCAGCAGGTCACCGTAGGAATTTACCGTGCCAATGGCATCGACAGGGATATCGAGCCCGCCGTCAACCGCGGAGAAAATAAACGCGGCGATGCCGAGCACCGTCAGCACCCCAAGAGCGATATAAGAAATCTTGCGCAGCGTAGAATTATGCAGCGTGAGCAGCAGGGCAATGACTATGCCCGCTACGCCGTAGACAAACATGATATCGCCCCAAAACAGCAGCACCATGTGCACCGCGCCTAAAAGCGCGAGGAAGCCATAGCGCTTGGCGATGACCCTCCTCGCTTCTCCCAGCGGAAATCCCCGCCGCCACAGGCTCATCGCAATAAGCCCCACGCCGAAGCCCAGCAGGGTAGAAAACATGGGCAGGCCGCGGTTGTGCACGAAGAAAGCACCGAAGACGACGGCGATTTTATCGAGCACACTGTCATCGAGGATGCCGCCGAAATACGCGCCCGGGCGATTCTCGGTGATGATCCACGCGGTGGTCATATTCGCTATCGCGATGCCTAAAAGCGCCATTCCGCGCGCCGCGTCGGGCACGATGAGGCGGGTGCTGGCCATTAGATTTCGCACCTTTCTGCCAGGCTGGCGCGGATGGGGCGCGCCAGCTGGGTCATGCGGCGGCGCCCGCGCAGCTCGATGGATTTCATGACGGTCCAGCGGGCCTGCTCGGCCTCGTTGGCGGTCTTTAAGGTAGCAGCGTTGGTCAGGACCTGGCCGGGGGTGTCCTTGGCCATTTCGGTCAGGCGGGCGGCCTCGTTAACGGCATCGCCGATGACGGTGTACTCGAAGCGATCCGCGCCGCCGATGTGGCCTGCCACCACGTGGCCGGAGGCGACGCCGATGCCGGCCTGCAGCTCGAGCCCGCGCAATTCCCCGCGCAGCTCGCGGGCGGCCTGCAGCGCCATCGAAGTCGAGTCGTACACGTTGAGCGGCGCGCCAAAGACGGCGAGGGCGGCATCGCCTTGGAACTTATTGATGATGCCCTTATTGCGGTGCACCACCGTCACGACGTGCTCGAAGAATTTATTGAGCTCCGTGACCACTTCTTCGGGGGAGTGGTTGACCGCGAAGGTGGTGGAACCGATGACATCGATGAACAGCACCGCGACCTTCCGATCCTCCCCGCCCAATTCGGGGCGCTCATCAAGGGCGCGCTGGGCCACCTCGGTGCCCACGTAGCGGCCGAAGATATCGCGGACGCGTTGGCGCTCGCGCAGCCCGCGCATCATCTCATTAAATCCCGCCTGCAGGACGCCGAGCTCGGATCCATCGTAGATATCGACCTCGGCATCGGACTCGCCGCGGCGCACGCGGTTGATCGCATCCTGCAATTCCACGATGGGATCGACCACGCTCATGATGGCGAAGCTGGTGCCGATAAACCCAGTGGCCAAGGCCGTGAGGGCCAGTGCCACGATGGCCGGGATGATTTCGCTGGTATCGCCGGAGAAGAGCCCGGTGTGCTGCCCCAGCAGCACCAACACGATGCCGAGTAGCGGCACCCCGGAGGTCATCAGCCAGGTCGAAAAGAGGCGATACTTGATGGGCGGTTCGACGGTGGAATCTTCAAAGCGGCGGGCGACGGCCTGCGCGGCGACGGGCCGCACGAGGCGCTCTGCCTGCAGGTAGGTCAAGATGATGACCACTAGGCCCGCCAGGGTGGTGGAGACCCCCACGACGAGTCCGAGACGCCCGGACTGCCCGCTGGAGATAACCACCGTCAGGATAATGCCGATGAGCCAGACCGCGGCCGCGACCAGGGATTGGTACACAGGGATGCGCAGTACGAGGGTGCGCACCATATTTGGATCGTGCGCATCGGGATTGCGCTGCCAGTCCAGCACGGGGCGGAAGAGCAGCAGGGTAGCGGCGATGCCGATGATGACGGCAAAGATGAGGTAGACCGCCGCCACGCCCTTGAGGTTGGGCAGCTCGGCGGCAAAGTCCTCGATTTCCGGCATGGGCAGGAAATAGAGGATGAAGGTCATGATCGCGATGGCGCCGATGAGATTGGCGCCCAAGACCAAGGCAGCGTATACCGGCCATTGGGTTCCCATAAGCCAACGAGCGCCACGCAATAGTCTGTTCATAACTACTTACTGTAGTAAGACCAGTAGGCTAGAGCGAGTGAATACGGGAAGCGTTGCGCAACGATTGGCAGATACCCCAGGTGTGGCCCGCACTATCTTGGGTGCCGCGCGGGCGGCGCGGGGGATGCCGGGGGCAGATCCGCGGGCGATGAGCCATTCCTGGCTCTTTACCGGCCCGCCCGGTTCGGGGCGTTCCTTGGCCGCAATCGATTTCGCGGCCGCGCTCATGTGCACGGATCCGGAGGAACCGGGCTGCGGAAAATGCGAGGCCTGCCGCGCCGTGCTAGGCACCAAGCAGCACACGGACCTGGTCTTGGTGGACCCGCAGGAGGTCATCATCCCGGTGGATACGGTGCGAGAGGTCATTGGGCGCGCCGCGAGCCTGCCCACGGTCGCCCCGTGGCGCGTGGTGATCTTCAATAACGCGGATCGCCTCAACAATAACGGCGCCAACGCGCTGCTCAAGACGGTGGAGGAGCCGCCGGAGCGCACCGTGATTATCATGTGCGCGCCTTCCGATGCCCCCGAGGATTTCTCCCAGACCCTGCGCTCGCGCTGCCGGCACCTGTACATCCCCTCGCCGTCGGTGGACAATATCGTTGCCCAGCTGGTGAGCGAAGGCGCCTCGGATCACGATGCCCGCCTCGCCGCCGTCACTTCCCTGCGCCACGTGGGCAGGGCGCGCCACTTGGTGGCAGAGCCGACGGTGCAAAAACGCCGCGCTGTGGCCATCAACCTGGCCGAGGACATCTTCCACGAATCCCAGGGCTTTCAGGCGGTGACCTCGCTTCTCAAGCTGGTGGATGCGGACGCGAAGGAATCGCACAAGGAGGAAGAAGAAGCGGAGCTGGCCAAGCTGGAAAATACCTTTGGCGTGGGCGCGAAGGGCAAGGGCGCGGCGAAGGCGCAGCGTGATGCCCGCTCCGCCATCAAGGACCTACAAGAACAGCACAAGAAGCGGGCGAAGCGACGGGTCATCGATAACCTCGACCTAGTGCTCGTCGATCTCTCCGGAATTTACCGCGACGCGCTGATGACAAAGGTGGGCGCGCAGGTGGAGATGACCCACCCGGATTTCGCGGGGCTATCTGGCGAGCTGGCGCAGCGGGTGAACGAGGAGGGCCTCTTGGAGTGCCAGTCCGCCATTTCTTATTGCCGCGAGCAGCTGACCCAGAACGTAGGTACGCAGATTGCCTTCGACGGCTTGGTGGGCAGGCTGCGGCGGGCCTGCCTTTAGCGCTGGGGGCTGTCTAGTACCGGGACCGTCGCTAGTATCGGGCCGGAGTTTAACACCGGCCCGCCAAAAACCAGGCCTAGGCACCGATTTCTTTTCCGCGCCACCCCTGCGATAGAATCGCCAGTGCTGCTTAAGTAGCGCGCCGCCTTAGCTCAGTCGGTAGAGCATTTCACTCGTAATGAAAAGGTCGCGAGTTCGATTCTCGCAGGCGGCTCCATTTTTATCTGTGCGGGTTTCTTCCTTAATGTAAACTCTCTTTCAATTGAAGCAGGCCATATGGCCTTGATGAGGGAGCAGACGATACATTGCTTATTGCTACCGTCGCAGCAGAAATTCTCTTTTGGGCGTGCCTCATTCTGGGTGGTGTTCTCCGCTACATCGTTAAGGCCCCAAGAATTGGACTGGCATTTTTTATCGCTACGCCAATTATTGACATAGTCCTGTTAATTTTCTCATTTTTCACCATGCATAATGATGGCGAAGCGGGATTCATGCACGGTTTCGCAGCTTTTTATATCGCATTTTCGCTGGTCTTTGGCGGCGATATCATACGCGCAGTTGATCGGAAACTCAGCGGGAAGTCGAAAACCGAGTCTGGGAATCAGTCCGATAATAATTTAAGAAAATCCGTATATGCCAGTGCGGTGACGGCTGCGATCCTTATAGTTAGCATCGCGGTGGTAGGGCTAGACGGCAGCTTCTGGTTGATTTATTGGCTTGTTGCCGTGCTCTTTACCCCACCGATGTGGTGGGGCATTGAAAAATTTAGTCGCCGTGCTTAAGCAGGCGCGGAACCACCTTGCCGGTGGCATTGCGCGGCAGCTTGGATAGGAAATGCACGTCGCGGGGCACGGAGTGCTCGGCGAGCTTATCGTGCACCCAGGCGCGGATGGCATCGGCAGTCAGATCGCGGCCGGCGGCATCGGCAGTAGGCACCGCCCAGACGGCGATGCGGCTGAAGGTCTCGCTATCCTCCACGCCACACGCATGCACCTCATCGATGCCGGGCATGGCTTCGAGCACCTCGGTCACGGACTGGGGGTGGACATTCTCGCCGCCCACGATGATCATGTCATCGGCCCGGCCCACGACGTGGAGGAAGCCCTGCTTGTCGATGTACCCCAGATCGCCGATCGACAGCAACCCATCGACCCGATTGAGCTTGAGCTTGGGGTTGGTATAGCCGGTCATGGCGGTGGAATTGGTGAGGTAGATTTCGCCCACCTCGCCGCGGGGAACGGGGTGGCCCTCCTTATCGAGGATGCGCAGCTTGGTGCCATTGGCCACCTTGCCCACCACATCGGGGTTTTCTGCGACCTGTTCCATCGTGGCCGTTGAGGCAAGCGCCAGCTCCGTGGAACCATAAACATTGCAGAGGATGGGGCCGAAGCGCGCATTAGTGTCCTTGACCACCTGCGGGGTAAGGGCATTGCCGGCAGAGGCTATGAAGTTCAGGCTCGAGGTATCGAAAGCGCCCTCGGGATCGTGATCCACCAAGCGCTTGAAAAAGATGGGGGAGGAGAGCATGCCGTCGAGGCGGTAGCGTTGGACATCATCAAGCACCTGCTCCGGTTCAAAAACGCGGCGGGTGACGATGGTATTGCGCAGCCCCAAGGCGATATTGATGCAGGCCCAGCCCCAGGTGTGGAAGATGGAGGCCGTCATCTGCACGCGCTGATCGGCGCGCCACGGGATATTGCCCACGATGGAGGCGAGTACGACCGGCAAGGTCGGCTCGGGGCGCACGATGCCCTTGGGGATGCCGGTCGTGCCGGAGGACATCAGCACGATGGGGCCGTGCTTGGGAAAGGCGGGCAGCACGATATCCATGGGATTCTTCACGATCTTATCGAGCGTGGGTAGATCGCTCGCCCCCGTATCGTGGGCGATAATGACCGGAATATCGAGGTTGGGATCGACGCGATCGATGAATTCATCATCGATGACGAGGACGTTAATGCCATTTTCTTCGATGCAGCCGGCGAGCTGCTCTGGGGAAGAACCGACATTGAGTAGGTAGATCCCGGCACCGGCGTAGCCCTTGGCGCCCAAAGGAATGATGATGCCGCGGCCGTTGCGGGCCATGACGCCGAGCCGGATTTCCGGCAGCTCCAAGGACTCTAGGTAGCGGGCGAAATTCTGCGCGTGGGATCGCAGCTGGCGGTAGGTGAGGGTGCCATCGTCATCGATAAGCGCGAGGCGATCGGGGCAGGTTAAATAGGCCTGCTCGATTTCGCGCGCCGTGGTGAAGCGGTAACGCGCGAGGTTGGGCAGGAGCTTGAGCTGCCCGCCAAGCCCGCCTTGCCGGGTGATAAGCCCTGACTTGAAGAGGGCAGGAAAGAACTGGCTGAGCGCGGAGGCGTGGAAGGGAACATCAGACAATTTCATGGAAGAGAAAGCTCCGAAAAGAGAAGATAACGAAAATATAACTACGAACGATATCGTCAGAAGAAAAGATAGTGTTGCTTTTAACTCGAAAAATGTTACCAGAGTGACTAATATACACTTAAGTTACAAGGTGTGAAGAAAAGGTCTCTCAATGAAATCTATAAAACTCAAGGCATTTTCGGTCGTCGCTTCCGCGATTGCGGTGGTGGGCGTGGCGGTAGCGGCGCCGCAGGCTAGCGCGGCAGAGCGCAATCTCGTTTCCTTCGGTGACTCGGTCATGGCGGATCCGAACGGCGGGGAATACTTGAAGGACCGCTTCAATCCAACGCGGGTAATCGGGGAAAACTGCCCCACCTCCTTCAACTATGCGAAGCGGGCCGGCGCCAAGATGGGGCTGCCGGTGCGCGATTTCTCCTGCTCCGGTGCGGTGTCGATGTCCAATGGCCCGCAGATCTGGCAGCAGGTGGATGCCGCCATCGGATCGGGCGCGCTGACCCCAGATACCGCGCGCGTACTGATTACCACCGGCTTCAACGACACCTATAACCACCGCGAACTGAACATGGATCAGATTCGCCGGGAATTTACGGACCGCACCGCCCCGCAGATTGAACGGATTAAGCACGCCGCACCGAATGCCCGCATCCAGATCGTGGGCTACCCCACCATCGGTTCGGGGCCGCACTACTGCCTTGTTCACGTTGGCCCGACGCCGCTGGATTCGACCTTCCTGCCCATGGTTCAGGACTACGAAAACAAGGCGCAGTGGATGCAGGTTGATCTGGCGGCCCGCACGGGCGTGCAATTCCTGGACATGAAGCCATCGACCCGCAATAACGGCATGTGCGCCAATGCGAATGACCGCATGTGGGCAGGTCTCGTGGACTTTACGGCGGGCGCGGGCAACTTGCCCATCCACATGAACCAGCGCGGCCACGAGCACGCGGCCAACGTGATTGCGGCTTCCTAGCAACCATTTTCATTACCGCGGCCATATTGAAAATGTAGGTATGGTTGTGGACATGACTGTAAAAGCTGTTATTGCCCGCTCTAAAGGCGCGGAAGTTGAGACCGTAAATATCGTCGTTCCCGAGCCCGGCCCCAATGACGTCATCGTGCGGGTGCAGGCCTGCGGTGTATGCCACACAGACTTGGCCTACCGCGATGGTGACATCGAGGACGCTTTCCCCTTCCTGCTGGGCCACGAGGCGGCAGGCGTGGTGGAGACCGTAGGTTCTGCGGTCACCCACGTGGAGGAGGGCGATTTCGTCGTCCTGAACTGGCGCGCAGTATGCGGCGAGTGTCGCGCTTGCAAGAAGGGCGAGCCCAAGTACTGCTTCAATACCCACAACGCTTCCAAGGCCATGACCTTGGAGGACGGCACCGAGCTCACCCCTGCGCTGGGCATCGGTTCTTTCGCGGAGAAGACCTTGGTCCACGAGGGCCAGTGCACCAAGGTTGATGAGATGGATCCTGCCGCTGCTGGCCTGTTGGGCTGCGGCATCATGGCTGGCCTGGGCGCTTCCGTCAACACCGGCGATATCCAGCTGGGCGAGTCCGTAGCCATCTTCGGCTGCGGCGGTGTCGGTGTGGCAGCGATTGCTGGTGCGAAGCTGGCGGGCGCGGCGAAGATCATCGCCGTAGACATTGATGAGTCCAAGCTGGAGACGGCGCGCGAGTTCGGTGCCACCGACACCATTTGCTCGAAGGGCATGTCGGAGCAGGAGGTTATCGATGCGGTGCGCGATCTCACGGGCGGCTTCGGCACGGATGTTTCCATCGACGCGGTGGGCATCCAGCCGACGTGGCGCCAGGCCTTCTACTCCCGCGATCACGCCGGCCGCATGGTGATGGTGGGCGTGCCTAACCTGACCGACCACGTGGACATCCCGGCCATCGACCTTTACGGCCGCGGCGGTTCCATCAAGCCGGCTTGGTACGGCGACTGCTTGCCGGAGCGTGACTTCCCCGCATACGTTGCCCTGCACAAGGCCGGCAACTTCCCGCTGGATAAGTTTGTTTCTGAGCGCATCGCGCTTGACGATGTCGAGTCTGCCTTCCAAACTATGAAGGACGGCAAGGTACTACGTTCGGTGGTGGAATTTTAATGCAGATTGAAAGCACGGTAACTTCCGGAAAGTTCCGTTTGGACGGCGGCGAATGGGACGTGGACAATAACGTCTACGTGCTTGGCGATGCCTCCAGTGTCTACATCGTCGACCCTTCCCACGACCTCGATGCCGTGGCAGAGTTGGTGGGCGATCGCAAGGTTGAGGGCATCATCTTGACCCACGGCCACAACGATCACTGCGAGCTCGCGCCGGAAGCAGCAAAGCGCTTTGATGCGGATGTCTACATGCACCCGGACGATGACATGCTGTGGCAAGAGGCCAATGGCGATGCCCACTACATCGACCTAGCCGATAACGGCCAGTTCGACATCAACGGTGAGAAGATCACTGTCTACCACACCCCGGGCCACTCGCCGGGCTGTGTTGTCCTCTACGTCGATGGCACGCTTTTGTCTGGCGATACCCTGTTTAACGGCGGCCCTGGCGCAACGGGGCGCAAGTACTCGGACTTCGATGTGATCATCGAATCCCTGCGCAACGTCGTATTCAATTTGCCGGATGATACGAAGGTCTTGCCGGGCCACGGCGATGCCACGACGGTGGGCGCGGAAGCGGCGCGCATCGACGAGTACATCGAGCGTGGCTACTAAAAATCGCGCAAGTACTCTCCGTAGCCGGATTTGAGGAGGGGCTGGGCTAGCGCTTCCAGCTCCGCCTGGGAAATGAATCCGGCTTCGTAGGCCGCTACCTCGGGGGAACCGATGATGATGCCCGTTCTTTTCTGCATCACCTCTACGTAGGCGGCGGCCTCGCTCATGGAATCGACGGTGCCGGTATCCAGCCAAACACTACCGCGGTGGAGGCGCTGCACACTTAGCGCGCCGCGGCGCAGGTAGGCCTCGTTGATGGAGGTAATCTCGAGCTCCCCGCGATCGCTTGGCGTGATGGACTTAGCGATATCGATGACAGAATTATCGTAGAAATACAGCCCGACGACGGCATGATTAGATCGCGGCTCGGCCGGCTTTTCTTCAATGCTGAGCGCTTGGCCCGCCTGGTCGAATTCGACGACGCCGTAGCGCTGTGGATCCGATACCTCATAGGCAAAGATGATGCCGCCCTCTGGATTGCGGCACTGGCTTAGTTCCCCGCCGAAGCCGTGGAAGATATTATCGCCGAGGACCAGCGCAACGCTGTCATCACCAATGAAATCCTCCCCGATCAAAAAGGCCTGCGCCAACCCTTCTGGGCGGGCCTGCACGGCGTAATCGATCATCAACCCGAGCTGGGATCCATCCCCAAAGAGCCTTTGAAAGGCCCCAGCGTCTTCTGGGGTGGTGATGATGAGGATCTCCCGAATGCCAGCTTGGATGAGCGTAGTCAACGGATAGTAGATCATCGGCTTGTCATAGATGGGCAAGAGCTGCTTAGAGATGCCCTTAGTGATGGGATAAAGCCGCGTTCCGGATCCGCCGGCAAGGATAATGCCTTTCATCGTTACTCCTCGCTGGCCTTGCTGGGTTCGCTGGGGTACAGTGCGAGATACAAGGCCAGGGCGGCCCGCCAATTTTGCGGCGAAAATCCCGTGGCCTCGATTTTATCTAGGGCAAGCGTTGATTCTTTGGGCCGTGGTGCCTCGGGGCCGGCGATTTCCCGATACTGTTCGGTGCTTACCGGCGTGACCTCTGATGGGTCATGGCCCAAGCCGATGAATACGGACATCGCCATTTCATCGCGCCCGACGGTATCGCCGGAATTGGAGATATTATAAATCCCGTACTCGGGCCGGGTGCGCAAGAGATGCGCTATGCCCTTGGCCAAATCCTCAGCGAAGGTGGGGCGCCCGCGCTGGTCATGAATGACCTTCGGCTCCTTATCCGCTTCGGCGAAGCGGCGCATGGTGGCGATGAAATTCGGGCCATCGCCAAACACCCACGAGGTGCGCACAACATAATGCTGCGGTGCAGTCTGAGCGGCGGTTTCACCAGCAGCCTTCGACGCCCCGTAGGCGGATAGGGGCGAGGGGATCTCGTCTTCAGTGTGCAGCTCATTGGATCCATCGAAGATGTAGTCGCTGGATACGTGTACGAAGGTCAGCTGGTTTTCGGCAGCGATGCGGGCGAGTTTGGCTGGCGCCTCGGCGTTTACGGCCCAGGCGGCGGCGCGATCGTCCTCGGCGCCATTGACGTCGTTGTAGGCGGCGCAGTTGATGATGGCTTCGTATTGTTTCCACTGGCGCTGCGGGGGATTGGTGATGTCGAACTCCGTGCGGGTACAGAACTCGGCATTCTTGAGGACCCGTTTCAGCGCCCGGCCAAGCTGACCATTCGCACCGGTCACGAGGATTTTGCGGGGTGGCATGGGCTCTACATCTGCAAGCGCTGGCAGTTGCTTGTCTTTTTCTGAAACCTCGCGTGGTTCGAGGGGCCACTCCACAGCGTCGAGGTTGGTTCCGGTATAGCGTGCCTCGGGGGACCAATGCTCGTTAACCAGGTAGGAGTAGGAAGTTTCCTCGAGGGCTTGAAAACCATTGGCAACCCCGCGGGGCACAAATACGGCGGTCTCTGGCCCCACTTCATGGGTGACAATTTCGCCGAAGGTTGCGGAACCTTCCCGTAGATCGCACCAGGCACCAAAGATCTTGCCGTGCGCGACGGAGATGAGCTTGTCCCAAGGCTCAGCGTGCAGCCCGCGCGTGGCACCGGTGCGGTTATAAGAAATATTATTTTGCACCGGCTGGAACGAAGCCAGATCTGGTGCGGCCTTAGCAAGCTTTTCGCGCTGCCAGTTCTCCTTGAACCAGCCACGGTTATCTCCGTGTACGTCCAACTCAATGATGCTTAGGCCTTCAATGGCGGTGTTGTGTACCTGCATAATTACTGTCCTTGCTCTTTATAGCGGGCTTCTACAGAATCCTTTTGTGAGCGCCACCAAGTTTCGTTATCGCGATACCAGGCGATGGCATCTTCTAGTCCCGCCCGGATATCGGTATAACGGGGCTGCCAATCCAATTCGCGGCGCAGCTTGGAAGCATCCATGGCATAGCGCTGGTCGTGGCCGGGGCGGTCAGCTACGTGCTCGTACAGAGCCCGACCTCCTTGGGTATGTCCCATGATTTCGCAGATCATCTCGATGATGCGCTTATTATCGATGTCCGGCTGGTCAGCGCCGATATTATACGTCTCACCAATTCGCCCTTCCTCGATGATTTTTAGCACTGCCGCGTTGTGATCGTCGACGTGGATCCAGTCGCGCACCTGCTCACCCGTGCCATAGAGCTTAGGCGTATGCCCGGAAAGGATATTGGTGATTTGGCGCGGAATGAACTTTTCGATGTGTTGGTAAGGCCCATAATTATTCGAGCAATTAGAAATGGTGGCGCGCAGGCCAAAGGATCGGACCCATGCCCGCACGAGGTGATCGGAGCTCGCCTTGGTGGCCGAATAAGGGCTGGAGGGCGCATAGGCGGTTTCCTCAGTGAACTTGGTATGCGCCCCAATTTCTAAGTCCCCGAAGACCTCATCGGTAGAAACGTGGTGAAAGTGAACATCGCATGCCCGGCACGCCTCCAGAAGGGTATAGGTACCCACCACATTGGTCTGGATAAACGGGGAGGGATCCCGCAGGGAATTATCATTATGGGACTCGGCGGCGAAGTGCACGACGATATCCGCCTTGGCGACGAGCGGATTCACCACCGTAGCATCCGCGATATCGCCCTCCACTAATTCCACATCGATCCCCGCAAGATTATCCCGGTTGCCGGCATAGGTCAGCTTATCCAGAACAGTGATGCGGGTATCTGGGCGCACCTTGGCCATGAGGCGCACGAAATTGGCGCCGATGAAGCCGGCGCCGCCAGTAACGAGCATGGTGTGCATGAGTCTCCAGTGTAGGGCAGTCCGTAAAAGCTCTGCGCGTGGACAGTCCCAAAATGCTTGTACACGCACTTCTAGGCCGCACGACATGATCGTACGGCCCGAAAGCACGGTAGAGGGTGGGTAGTAGGGCATGGTCACGCTGCGCCGGGAGGTGGCGGACTAGGTGGTGAGTTCGTCCCGGAAGTGGATGGCGAATCGGCCGGGAAACTGGGTGGTGAATCCACCGGTTCATGAGGCTGAGCAGGCGGGTCGGTGAGCTTGCGCGCCGGGGCTTGCTCCGCAGCGGGGGAGTCATTGAGCTCTACCGAGGGGGAAAGACCTCCGGTATGCGCCGAGCGATAACCCACCCGGCCCGTTTCCGGGTCTCTTTCCGCATGCCCCATGCCATTACGGCCATCGCGGTTATCGTTATTGTCCACGTGATGTCGGCGGCATAACAGGGTCAGGTTCCGGAGGTCTGTAGCTCCCCCGTGGGACCACGCCTGCAGGTGGTGAACATCGCAGTCTTGCCACGGCCGGTTGCAGTCTGGGTGGGTGCATACGATTTCACTGGCGGCGAGCGCCAGCTTTTGCCACAGCGAAGCGGTGCGCTTGGTGCGCCCGAGCTCGAGCGGGAAGCCCTTGTCATCAACGGCGCAGAAAAAGTCGTGCTGCGCGGCGCCCAAGCGGAGAAGATCGAGCGGGGATAGGTCGATTCCCACGCTCGTGGTAAAGCGGGTGTCACTGCTCATCGCTTGTAGCTCTTCAAGAGTGGTGGCGACGAAGAAGGAACCGAGACCGTCCGATTTCTTTTGGCCTGCGGACAAGTAGCTCCCCAGTGCCGCAGTCAACTGATCTGCCATGCGCTGGGCATAGGTGCGCGTATCGTCTTCGGGACTCAGGCTTTCGCTGCCCTTATTCTTGGCAGGGGCGAAAGCGCTGGCCAAGACAGCGGCGGCGGAGGCATCGAGGTAACCGGAGATGTGCACGCCACCGTCTGCATCTTGGTTAGAAATGCTGAACCGGCGCTTGCGGGTAGCCGCGTGTGGGTCGCGCTTCCCAGAGGGATCGACGGCATGCTTATTCGCCTTGCGGATAGCCTGCCGCAGCCAATCGCGCAGGGACTCATAGGAGCGGCGTTTAGCCTCCTCTAGAGCCTTATTGCGCAGCTCCCGCGGCCCAGGAACCGCGAACTTATTGAGGTTACGCAGCTCCCGTTCGATGAGGTTGAGGATGCGCTCTGGGATAGGGTCTTCCTCGAAGAGCTTCTTGCGGCGCTGTTCTTCCGCGCGGCGCTCACGTTCGGCGCGGCGGCGCGCTTCCTCCTCGGCTTTCTTTTGCGCGGCCGCGTCTGCCTCGTCGTCTGCTGGCGGGGGAGTAGGTTCAGGATCCTCGATGGGTGCAAAGAGGTTCTTGCCGTTGCGCAGGCGTGCGGCGGCTTCGGACTCCGTGAGGCCAAGGCGGGCGACTAAATAGTCCTTAGCCTTAGAGGAGCCGACCCGCCTGCCGGCATCATCGCGCTCTGCAATAAAGGCAAAGGCGGCATCGATAGTGGATTTATTGCCCAGCGCCCGTTCTAAATGCTCGAAGTTAGGGTGGAGCAATTCGAAGGAGAGATCGTCCGGATTCTGCATAAGGTTGCGCAGGCGCGTAAGCCCCGCAGCCACATCAGAAATCGCTGAATTGATTTCTGTATGCTTAGCAGTTTCCATGGTTCCCTCCTTCCTGTTTCGCTTTCATGTTCTATTCTAGGTCAATAAAACACCAGCGCAACCGCAAGAAAGGAATTGGTCAATAGACTGTACATTCCCCACTAGAATGGGCTCAGCCACAACCAAACACGCCCAAAACGCACCTAAAACGCAACCAAAACCACTAGTCCGGAAACTTGGGCAACGCGGTTTCATCGAGCCATGCGGCAACGGTGGCATCGAAAAGAGCTGCGTCCGGCGCAGCCTCCCGGAAGGACGAGAGAAGATCGGAGGGCTGAACCACGGAGTGTTGATGCTGGGTGAGGTAGGAGGTGAGGGCGGGGAAGAAGGCATCGCCAAGCAGCCGGTGAATGGCGTGCACCGCGAGGGCCCCGCGCTTGTACACGCGGTCATCGAACATATCGCGCGCACCGGGATCAGAAACCTTGATGTCTTGGCGCTTGCGCATCAGAACTTGGTAATGCGAGCGCGCCGCCTCGCGCGCGGAGGAGGCACCCTTGTGCTCACCCCACAACCACTCGCTGTAGCAGGCAAAACCCTCATTGAGCCAAATATCCTTCCATGCAGAAAGGCCAACGGAATTGCCAAACCATTGGTGGGAAAGCTCGTGTGCGATGAGTCGCTCGAAGGCGTGATCGCCTTTCACATGGTTGGAACCAAAAATGGACAGGCCCTGGGCCTCGAGGGGGATTTCCAGCTCATCCTCGGTAATGACGACCTGATAGGCGGGGAAAGGATAAGGCCCGTAGATAGAGGAGAAGAAATCCACCATCTCTTGCTGCCGGGAGAATTCTTCGCGCACGCGCTCGCGCAAGAACGCCGGCGCCCACGCCTGGGTATCAGCTCCCAGCGAATAAGAAGAAAACTCGCCTACCTGCACCGTTGCGAGGTACGTGGCCATGGGGTGGCGTGTGCGGTAGTGCCACCGAGTGGTGGAACCGCCGGCCTTGCGGGAGACCAATTCGCCATTGGAAATGACGGTAAAGGGGCTATCGGCGGTGATGATGATGTCATACGTCGCCTTCTCTGAAGGCGTGTCATCGCACGGGAACCAGCTGGGCGCGCCATTGGGCTGGCTGGCCACCAAAGAGCCGGATTCGGTTTCCTCCCAGCCAATTTCGCCCCACGTGGTGCGGATGGGGCGCGGGCTGCCGCCATAGCGAATGTGCAGCTCAAACTCAATCCCGCCAGGAATCTCGTCTGCAAAACGCAGACGCAGCTTCCCCGAAGATTGGCGGAATTTAGCCACCCGCGGCGCGTGCTTGGCGGTCACTCGCCGGGCCACCATCGCCCCGCCGAGGTCCAATGTTAAGGAGGTCAGCTCTTCCACCGCGCGCACGCTTAAAATGGCCTCACCCTGCAACAGGTTTGGCTCCACGCGGTAGTTCAAGTCCAGCGTGTAGTGGGTGACTTCAAAACCAAGGTTGAAGTCCACGCCGGTATAAGGATCAGTATGCGCACGCGAAAAGGCGGTAGGAAGCAATGTCATAATATTGCGATCCTACCGCCCGTCAGGCAAAGCCTAAATTTAGCTATTGAATGCCTTCTCGAATACTTGCCAAGAATCCTTCAGATCCTGGTTCCAGTGCGGCCACGAGTGGGTTCCGGTATTGCGGAAGTTAAAGGTGGCTGGCACGCCGGCCTGGTCAAGCTTGGCCTTGAAATTGTGGGTGCAGTAATTTACCCCGGCCTCGATGGCTCCGCCTTCAATCTGCAGGGTGGCGGATCCCTGCGCTGCCTGTAGCGGATTGTAGCCCTTGGATTGGATATAGGAGAACGTATCTTCCTCGCCGGCCAAGCCAGAACCGGAAGAAATGTATAGCTCGGTACCGCGTAGCTTCTCAGCGTTCATCATGGCGTCGTTGTAACGGTTGGTCTCGGAGCCGTACGGACCCCACATTTGATCCACGCTGCCGCCGCCGCGGTTGACCGTCAACTCTACGCCCTTGCGTTCCAGTGGGTAAGCGGTAGCGGCACAACCGGCGTAGGAGCCCACTGCATCGTAGAAGCCCTGGTTGTGTTGGGCTAGCAGCAGGGAAGAGGTGGCGGACATGGACATGCCGGCAATGGCGCGGTGGTTATCCGCGTTGATGTGCTTTTCAATGGCACCCGGCAGCTCCTTGGTAAGGAAGGTTTCCCACTTTTGCGGTCCCTGCAGGAATTCTGAATTCGGCTCAGAGATCCAGTCGGTGTAGTAGGAGAACGCACCGGCCTGCGGGACTACGACGTTCACGTCCTTTTCGTGGTAGAAATCAACGGCATCAGAAAGCTTTAGCCAGTCCATGTCTTGCTCTGCTCCGCCTGCGCCATTGAGCAGGTAAATGGTTGGGCGGTTTTCGCTCTTGGCGCGGATGACGGCTAGCGGAATCTTCCGGTCATTCATTGCCGGCGAGGTTGCCTCGAGCGTTTCAACGCGCGCGTCGTCCTTGTACTTCTTGTACCAGGACTTACCCTCGATCTCCGGGGTAGGTTCCAGCGGGGAAATCGTGGACTGTGCGGCATCGCCCGCTACCTGCTGCGGGGTGAGCTCGGCTGCGCCCGCCACGGGGGCATAAGCTAAGCCCGTGCAAACCGCAGCTGCCGCGAGGATAGAATTAAGACGCTTCATGGTGCTTCTTTCCAGTGGGGAGTGGACTCGATAACTATACTTCGGCCGCGAAAAATCGGCATGTTGAGGGAAGTATATTCAGTATTCCTACATGTAGACCTAACCATTAATACTGCCCAATAAATGCTTGCCGGTAAAGACTTTCACTGATGTGGGGGAGTAGCGGGGGTAGGCATACCTTCATTGCCTTTTCCGCTATCAATGATAAGTAACGCTGTGACAACTGAGGTTTCTATGTCATAATTTCCCAATGAAGCACAGCGTGACGTGGTTGGCGCCTGTAATAACATCAGTAGCGGCTGCGTTAGTGCTTTTAGTGTGAAAAGCTAAGCAGCGAGATTGTGTACTCGCGCCCCATCAAGAGAAAGAACAGCAATGAACCTTTTTGATTCCGCCCTCGTGTCCTTCAATGAATTCATTGGGCCATTCATCCACTCTGCAATGGATGCATATTCCACGCTGCTAGCATCCTTGGGCGTGATTTAAGTCCACGAATGCTTAAGGGCCCTGCGGAGGTGCATCTGCTGCTTGCCGATGCCCCCTTTGCAGGGCCCTTTCCTTCTCCTCACCGCCGCATGGGGTGGGGTGCCCCCAAGTGTGACCAATTACGCGACATTGAGGACAAAGTTACGTATCCTGTAGGGCGTGACTAACGAACATTATGACGTAGTAGTACTCGGTGCGGGCCCTGGCGGCTACGTTGCCGCCATCCGCGCAGCTCAGCTTGGAAAGAAAGTCGCTGTTATTGAAAAGCAGTACTGGGGCGGAGTCTGCCTCAACGTAGGCTGTATTCCCTCCAAGTCGCTGCTGAAGAATGCAGAAGTCGCCCACACCTTCAACCACGAGGCGAAGGCTTTTGGCATCTCCGGCGATGTTTCCTTTGATTTCGGTGTAGCCCACAAGCGTTCCCGCAAGGTTTCTTCGGGCATCGTCAAGGGCGTTCACTACCTGATGAAGAAGAACAAGATCACCGAGATCAACGGTCTGGGTTCCTTCAAGGACGATAAGACCATTGAGATTACTGAGGGCGATGATGAGGGTAAGACCGTTACCTTTGATGACTGCATCATCGCTACCGGTTCCGTGGTCAAGTCCCTGCCTGGAGTTGAGCTCGGCGGCAATATCGTCTCCTATGAAGAGCAGATCCTGAACGAGGAAGCACCGAAGTCCATGGTCATCGTGGGCGCCGGCGCCATCGGCATGGAGTTTGCTTACGTGCTGGCCAATTACGGTGTGGACGTTACCATCGTGGAGTTTATGGACCGCGTCCTGCCGAACGAGGACAAGGACGTATCCAAGGAGATTGCCAAGCAGTATAAGAAGCTCGGCGTTAAACTCCTGACCGGTTACAAGACCACCTCTGTGAAGGACAACGGCGACGATGTCACCGTTGAGGTGGAATCCAAGGACGGTTCCAAGCAGGACACCCTGACCGTGGATCGCGCCATGATCTCCATCGGCTTCGCCCCACGCGTTGAGGGCTTTGGCCTTGAGAACACTGGCGTTGAGCTGACTGAGCGCGGTGCCATCGACATCGATGACCGTATGCGTACCAACGTTGACCACATTTACGCCATCGGTGACGTCACCGCGAAGCTGCAGCTGGCACACGTGGCAGAGGCACAGGGCGTCGTGGCGGCAGAAACCATTGCTGATGCAGAAACCCAGCTCTTGGGTGACTACAACAACATGCCGCGCGCTACCTTCTGTAACCCGCAGGTCGCATCCTTTGGCTACACCGAAGAGGCAGCCAAGGAGAAGTTCCCGGATAAGGACATCAAGGTTGCTACCTTCCCGTTCTCCGCAAACGGTAAGGCAGCCGGCCTGAATGAGACCGCTGGCTTTGTCAAGCTTATTGCTGACGGCGAGTTCGGCGAGCTCATCGGTGGACACATGGTGGGCTCTAACGTTTCGGAGCTCTTGCCTGAGCTGACCTTGGCGCAGCGTTTCGACCTGACCACTGAGGAAATCGGCCGCAACGTACACACCCACCCGACCTTGTCTGAGGCCATGAAGGAAGCCGCCGAGGGCATCAGCGGCCACATGATCAACCTCTAAACAAGCGCCCCTATACCGCATAACGGCACCGCAGCGTTCTCCAGAAAGGAGGACCGCGGTGCCGTTTCGCTGTGTGCGGCTAAAAGCCCAGCTAGTAAGGCGCGACCGCCGAGCGGTGGATATCGATATCGATCGCCTCGTTGATGGGCGGGAAAGCGCGCTGCGAGCAGTTTTCCCGGGCGCAGGTCCGACACCCTGGACCGATGGGGGTGGCTGCGTGGAGATTGGTGAGGTCAAGGCCCTCCGCATAGACCGTGCGGTCGGCATGGCGGGCCTCGCAGCCTAAGCCAATGGCGAAGAGCTTATTAGTATCGCCATAGCGTCCTTGGTGGTGCTGCACGGCGCGGGAAATCCACAGGTAGTTGCGGCCATCGGGCATCTGCGCGAGCTGGCGCGAAATGACCCCCGGGCGGGTGAAGGTCTCGTAGATATTCCACAGTGGGCAGGTGCCGCCGTTATTGGAAAAGTGCACGCCGGTGGCGGATTGCCGCTTGGACATATTGCCTGCACGATCCACGCGCACGAAGGTAAAGGGAATGCCGCGCAGGTTATCGCGCTGTAGGGTGGAGAGCCGGGATGCGACTGTCTCATATCCCACGCCGAAGACCTGGCACAGATACTCCACGTCGTAGCCGGCGCGCTCGGCTTCGCTGTGCATCATGGCATAGGGCATGAGCGTGGCGGCGGCGAAGTAGCTGGCCAGGCCGCGTTGCGCCAGGCTGCGGGAGGCATCAGAGGTAAAGGGCTCATCGGCCACCAGCGCGGAGATCTGGTCTTGGGCCTCGAGCAGGCCGAGCTCGGCGGCCATGCGGAAGGCGCGTTGGCCCTCGCTCAGGCGCGAGGCGAGCGTGAACTGCCCGCTCTCGCGGTCAAAGCGGTGCAGCGTGCCATCCATCTGCGCCGTCAGCTCGATTTCTACGCCGTGTTCCTCGCGCAGCCGGTTTGCCAGCGCCTGCTCGGTATCGCGAATGCCGAACCCAGAAACGGCGAGTTCACCGGCAAGTTCCTCCGCGCGGTGATCCAGCCCGTCCAGGTAATTCTGACGGGCGTAGAAGAAGTCGCGCACCTCATCGTGTGGCATGGATAAGGCAGCTGCGCTTTCCGATGTCCTCCTCGTATCCGTAGCCAGCGACAGCTTATCGCGCACATTGCGATAGCGACGGTGTACATCGACAAGCGTGCGGGCAACGGTGGGGTGGTTATACACCAGCTCCGAAAGCTCCTGCAGTTCCACTGGGGAAGGGCACAGTTCCTTGTCTTGGATGACGTCCTGGATCTCTGCGAGGAGGCGGGAATCATCATCGCGGGAGAAAAACGTGGCATCGACGCCAAAGACCTCGGTAATGCGCAGGAGAACCGGCACGGTCAGCGGGCGGACGTCGTGTTCAATCTGGTTGACGTAACTGGCGGAAAGGCCGAGGGTGCCAGCTAGGGAGGCTTGGCTGAGATCGCGTTCACGGCGAAGCTGGCGAAGGCGAGAGCCCACATACGTCTTACTCATGCGCCAAAGATTACTAGTAGAAAGCGCGCGTGTGCATCTTTATGGCGAAAATTTTGTGAAGACTCTTCGCTACCTGGACACCGGGTTTGTGGGGTTTCATGCGAAAGTTTGACACATAAAGGGGTGGGTTAATCACTCGCGTAACACGGAGTGGTGAAGCTCACAGTTTGGTTCATAAATATGAAACATCTGTATTGCGTAAATGAAGGTGGCCAAGGTGACAGCGTTTTCGCATTCTTGTTCTCAGGATACCCTTACCTAAAAGATCTCACCGCCTGATCGTGCCTGCGAACCAGGAGCGAATGGCTGCTCGAAAATAACTAGTAACCAGCGGTTAAGCCCGGTTAAGGTAAGTACGACTATGGAGGTGTCATGACTTTAAGAAATCCGGACCGTGAGGCAATTGCTCACGGCCACATCACTAATGAACCAATTCGTCAGAATTCCGGAACGCCATCGTGGGTACTGAAGCTCATCATGGCCGTCACCGGTTTGCTCTTTGCGCTTTTCGTGGTCGGCCACATGGCCGGCAACCTGAAGCTGTACATGCCGGCACACAACGGTGAGCCCGCACTGGATGAGTACGGCGAGTTCCTGCGCTCGATGGGTGAACCGCTGCTGCCGCACGGCTCTGCCCTGTGGATCATCCGCATCGTGCTGATCGTGGCAATCCTTGCCCACATCTACGGTGCCTTTACCTTGGCTTCCCGCTCCAAGGCATCCCGCGGCAAGTTCAAGCGCACCAACCTGATGGGTGGCCTGGATTCCTTCGCCACCAAGTCCATGCTGGTGACCGGTGTAGTGCTGCTGCTCTTCATCATCTTCCACCTGCTGGACCTCACCTTGGGCGTACAGCCGATGGCCCCAGAGGGCTTCGTTGAAGGCTCTGTCAAGGCCAATATGATCGAAACCTTTAGCCGTTGGCCGGTCACAATCTTCTACGTGCTGGCAATGTGCTGCCTCTTCCTGCACCTGACCCACGGCATCCGCCTCGCCGCATCTGACCTGGGTATCACCGGTGCAAAATGGCGTCAGACCTTCTTGGTCTTGGCGTACATCATCCCGGCCGTTGTATGCATCGGCAACATCGTTATGCCTTTGTCCGTTGCCCTGGGCTTGGTCAGCTAAAGGAGATAGGAACCCATGACTACTACTGAACTCAAGCGTGAACACCCCAACTTCTCGCACCCAAAGTCCAGCGTTGAGGGCGTCTCCGCTGGTAATATCCTGGAATCCCAGGAACCGCACGGCGTGCCGATGAAGGATATGTGGGCTCACCACGTTGACCACATGAACCTGGTCTCCCCACTGAACCGCCGCAAGTTCGAGGTCCTCGTTGTAGGTACCGGCTTGTCCGCGGGTGCTGCTGCGGCAGCCCTTGGTGAATTGGGCTACGGCGTCAAGGTCTTTACCTACCACGACTCCCCGCGCCGCGCGCACTCCATTGCTGCGCAGGGTGGTGTCAACGCCTCCCGCGCCAAGAAGGTGGATAACGACTCCGCTTACCGCCACACCAAGGACACCGTGAAGGGCGGCGACTACCGTTGCCGCGAGTCCGACTGCTGGCGCCTGGCTAACGAGTCCGTTCGCGTTATTGACCACATGAACGCCATCGGCGCCCCGTTCGCCCGTGAGTACGGCGGCACCCTGGCCACCCGTTCCTTCGGTGGTGTGCAGGTCTCCCGTACCTACTACACCCGTGGCCAAACAGGTCAGCAGCTGCAGTTGTCCACGACCTCTGCACTGTACCGTCAGATCGGCCTGGGCAATGTGGAGCTTTTTGCCCACAACGATATGCAGGACATCATCACCTACGAGGAAAACGGCAAGAAGCGCGCGGGCGGCATCGTTACCCGCAACCTGATTACCGGTGAGCTCAAGGCCTTCACGGGCCACGCCGTCATCCTGGGTACCGGTGGTTACGGCAACGTTTACCACATGTCCACCCTGGCAAAGAACTCCAACGCCAGCGCCATGATGCGTGCTTATGACAAGGGCGCTTACCTGGCTTCCCCGGCGTTCGTGCAGTTCCACCCGACGGGCCTGCCGGTCAACTCCGATTGGCAGTCCAAGACCATTTTGATGTCGGAGTCCCTGCGTAACGATGGCCGCATCTGGTCGCCCAAGGAAGAGGGCGATGACCGCGACCCCAACACCATTCCGGATGAAGAGCGCGACTACTTCTTGGAGCGCCGCTACCCGGCCTTCGGTAACTTGGTCCCCCGCGACGTTGCCTCCCGTGCAATCTCGCAGCAGATTAACAAGGGCCTGGGCGTTGGACCGCTGAAGAACTCGGTCTACCTTGACTTCCGTGACGCAATCGAGCGTCTGGGTAAGGATAAGATCCGCGAGCGTTACTCCAACCTCATTCAGATGTATGAAGAGGCCATTGGTGAGTCCGCGTACGAGACCCCAATGCGCATCGCTCCTACCTGCCACTTCACCATGGGCGGCCTGTGGACCGACTTCAACGAGATGACCTCTATTGACGGCCTCTTCGCCGCCGGTGAGTGCTCCTGGACCTACCACGGCGCTAACCGCCTGGGCGCTAACTCCCTGCTTTCGGCTTCCGTTGACGGCTGGTTCACCTTGCCGTTTACCATCCCGAACTACTTGGCTGACCACCTCAACGAGGACAAGCTGGCCGAGGATTCCGCTGAGGCACAGGAAGCCGTGCAGAAGTCCCAGGAGCGCATCGATAAGCTGATGCAGGTCCACGGCGATGACCCGCACGGTCCGTCCCACTACCACCGCCAGCTGGGTGATCTGCTGTACTTCGGCTGCGGTGTGTCCCGTAACGTCGAGGACCTGAAGGACACCATCGAGAAGATCCGCGCCCTGCGCGATGACTTCTGGAAGAACGTCCGCATCCCTGGTGAGGCGAATGACATGAACCAAGTCCTGGAATACGGCCTGCGCGTTGCCGATTACCTGGACCTGGGTGAGCTCATGTGCATCGACGCCCTTGACCGCGATGAGTCTTGCGGCGCTCACTTCCGCGAAGATCACCTTTCTGAAGAAGGCGAAGCCGAGCGTGACGATGAGAACTGGTGCTTCGTTTCCGCCTGGGAGCCGGGCGAGAACAAGAACGAGTTCATCCGCCACGCAGAACCCCTGTACTTTGACTCGATCCCGCTGATGACAAGGAACTACAAGTAATGAAATTGACACTTGAGATCTGGCGTCAAGCCGGACCCACCCAGGAAGGTAAATTCGAAACCGTCCGGGTGGATGATGCCTCCGAGCAGATGTCCATTCTGGAGCTATTGGACCACGTCAACGAAGGCTACATTGAGCGCGGCGAAGAGCCCTTCGCTTTCGCCTCTGACTGCCGCGAGGGCATCTGCGGTACCTGTGGTTTGACCGTCAACGGTCGCCCACACGGCCCTGGTCAGAACACCCCTGCCTGCCAGCAGCGCCTGTTCAACTTCAACGATGGCGACACCATCCAGCTGGAGCCCTTCCGCTCCGCTGCGTACCCCGTCATCAAGGACATGGTGGTTGACCGCTCCGCACTGGACCACGTGATGGAGCAGGGCGGTTACGTATCCATGGATGCCGGCACCGCACCGGATGCCGATACCATGCACATCAACCACGAGACCGCCGAGTACTCGCTGGACCACGCCGCCTGCATTGGTTGCGGTGCCTGCGTTGCTGCCTGCCCGAACGGTGCGGCACACCTGTTCACCGGTGCCAAGCTGGTTCACCTGTCCATGATGCCGCTGGGCAAAGAAGAGCGCGGCAGCCGTGCTCGCAACATGGTTGCTGATTTGGAATCCAACTTCGGCCACTGCTCCCTCTACGGTGAGTGCGCCGATGTCTGCCCGGCTGGCGTCCCACTGACTGCAGTATCTGCCGTTACCCGCGAACGTGCACGTGCTGCTTTCCGTGGCAAGGACGACTAAGCTAGAGTTATTCCGTAGGAATACTAGGAACGAGAGAAAGACAGAAAGACTCCGCCATGAGCGATAACACCCACGTAGTTGCTGACTACCAGAGCGAAACGTATCCGGAGTTCTCCGGCAAGATTCAGGACAACTACATCGAAGGCTACGACCCAGTATCCTTCGCAGCTCCTCACTCTTCCCTTCTCCGCACCTCCACGTGGGTCGGCATGGGCTTGATCCTGTCTTGCCTGCCAGCAGCCGGCATCCTCATCTGGGGCCTCGGCGTGTGGGACACCCCGCTGGGCACCGCAGGTGAAGGCAACTACGGTCTGACCATCGCCATCGGCGTCATTTCCCTGGTTGTGGTGGCCATCGCCGCCGCCGGCACCATTCACTATGGGCGCCGCTACTACCGCCAGTACCGCAAGGAAACCGGCCGAGTTAACTAGTATTCGCTCTTAAAGCACCTCCAGCCCCGCCTCCAACAGCATTGAGAACATGCCAGGAGGCGGGGCTGTTCCTGTTTTGACGGGGAGCATGCGCTTTCCGATGCCCCTAGCTTCCCCACACCCCGGATCCGCTCGAGCTTGAACCGGGCCCCTGTTTGGTGGACACCTGATATCTAGCCCAGTCGCGCTGGAAAGAAAGGTAATCTACTATCATGTCCAGGTACTGAGAACAGTTCAAACGCGATGCCGTGGCCCTCTATGAGAACAATGAGGACCTCTCGCTGAACA